>JAQXIB010000169.1 GCA_029007575.1 Clostridiales bacterium
TTTTTTTAAAAAACAAAGGATTTCAAAAATGGGGCGTCGTGCTTATTTTTCTCGGAAAACAGCTTATCATACGGAAGTCGTATCAAAAAAAGAAAAATATTTACTGTATCAAAATATCCCTGCTGAAAGATACTTTTCAGCAGGGATACACTCTTTTTGGATGAAACTGTTATAGTAGATTGGCTGTAACAGGGTGAGATTAATACATGCCGCCCATTCCGCCGCCTGCCGGCATTGCTGCCGGAGCAGGATTCTCTTCTTTCTTATCTGCTACAAGGCTTTCAGTGGTCAGTACCATCGCTGCGACAGATGCCGCATTTTGCAGAGCAGAACGGGTAACCTTAGTCGGGTCGACGATACCGGCAGGAATCATATCCACATAGGTTTCTGTGTAAGCATCATATCCGTAACCTACTTTACCTGCGCAACGAATCTTGTCAATAATGACAGAGCCTTCTACGCCGGCGTTTTTAGCGATCTGACGGATCGGTTCTTCCAATGCTTTGAGTACGATATACGCACCGGTCTTTTCGTCACCGATTAAGCTGTCTGCCAAAGCTTTTACATCATCATAAACATCCAGCAGAGCAGTACCGCCGCCTGCAACGATACCTTCTTCGACAGCCGCTTTGGTTGCAGACAAAGCATCTTCGATCCGCAGCTTTTTCTCTTTCATTTCCACTTCGGTAGCAGCACCTACTTTGATGACTGCAACACCGCCGCTTAATTTAGCAAGACGCTCCTGCAACTTCTCACGGTCAAAGTCAGAAGTGGTGTTTTCGATCTGTGTTCTGATTTGAGAAATTCTGTTTTTGATTTCGTTTTTATCGCCTGCACCGTCGACGATGATGGTGTTTTCTTTCTGTACTTTTACCTGTTTAGCACGGCCGAGCTGTTCGATGGTGGTGTCTTTCAAATCCAATCCCAACTCGTCGCTGATCACCTGACCGCCGGTCAGAATAGCGATATCCTGGAGCATTTCTTTTCTTCTGTCACCGAAACCGGGAGCTTTTACGGCAACGCAGGTAAAGGTGCCGCGCAGTTTGTTGACGATCAACGTGGAGAGAGCTTCGCCTTCGATATCCTCTGCGATGATCACCAGTTTTTTACCGGATTGTACGATTTGCTCTAACAAAGGAAGGATATCCTGGATAACGGAAATTTTCTTGTCAGTGATCAATATATAAGCGTCGTCGATAATGGCTTCCATCTTATCGGTATCGGTTACCATATAAGGCGTAATGTATCCGCGGTCAAACTGCATACCTTCTACCACTTCGCTGTAAGTATCGGCAGTTTTTGACTCTTCGATGGTGATAACGCCGTCAGAAGAAACCTTTTCCATTGCTTCAGCAATCAACTTGCCGACTGATTCATCTCCGGAAGAAACGGTTGCAACTCTGGCGATATCCGCAGAACCGGAAACCATTTTGGAATTTTTGATAATTGCGTCAACTGCGGCATCTACTGCTTTGTTGATACCTTTTTTGACGATCATTGGATTGGCGCCTGCAGCAACGTTTTTCATACCCTCGCGCACCAGAGCCTGTGCAAGCAGAGTAGCGGTGGTCGTACCGTCACCGGCAGCATCGTTGGTTTTAGTAGCTACTTCTTTTACCAATTGAGCGCCCATGTTCTCGAAAGCGTCCTCTAATTCGATCTCTTTTGCAATGGTAACGCCGTCGTTGGTGATCAGCGGAGCACCGAATTTTTTATCCAAAACAACATTTCTGCCTTTGGGCCCCATTGTGATTTTTACGGTATCAGCAAGCTGATCAATACCGGATTGTAATGCTTTTCTGGCTTCTTCGCCATAAATAATTTGTTTTGCCATGATATAATCTCCTCTTTAAATGAAATAATTAAGATATGATTGATGATATCGTTATTCTACAATAGCCAATACATCTGCCTGACGGAGAATGGTGTAGTCCACACCGTCAATCTTGACTTCAGTACCGGCGTATTTGCTGATCAATACTTTGTTACCGACTGCAAGCTCCATTTTAACTTCTTTTCCGTCGACAACACCGCCCGGTCCGACTGCTACTACTTCTGCGACCTGTGGCTTTTCTTTGGCACTGCCTGCCAGGATAATGCCGCTTTTGGTTGTTTCTTCCGCTTCCACCATTTTAATGACTACGCGGTCAGCTAAAGGTTTGATATTCATAGAAAATTCCTCCTGTAATGTAGTTGTGTTAAATGTTAGCACTCATAGTGTTCGAGTGCTAACATTTATTATTTTATCCGCATTTTATGAAAAATCAAATATTTATATGTGAACAAATTGTTATAACCTCAACTTTATATTGAACTGTTGATCTGTTTGCTTGAAATTTGGATTTTGTGTCATTTTTCCGCCGGTAATATTTTTGCGGAACGCTTGAATATAAGCACAAAAACTGTTATAATATACTCTAATAGTGATTTTTGAATCTTATCAAAGTCCAGCAGTTTGAGAGGGCGGAGGATTGTTTTTTGAGCGAACGAAAAGAAGTATTTGTTTCAGATAAAGAAAAGCAGGAGCAGCGCGAATACAGCCGCAAGGTATCGGAAATTTTGGCAGAACGGTATCCGGACCGGATGCCGATGGCGCATCTGCATACCTACGGATGTCAGCAGAATGTGAATGACGGGGAAAAAATCAAGGGTATGCTGGCGGTGATGGGATATGGCTTTTGTGATGCCCCGCAGGGTGCCGATTTGGTGATATACAATACCTGTGCCGTGCGGGAGAATGCGGAGGATAAGGTATTCGGCAATGTCGGACAGTTGGTACATTGTAAGCGCGCCCGAAAAGATATGATCATCGGTCTTTGCGGATGTATGACGCAGCAACCGCATATTGCTGAAAAGATTCGGAAAAGCTATCCTTATGTAGACTTGGTGTTCGGCACCCATGTGCTGCATAAATTGCCGGAATTATTGTATCGGACGCTGACCGACCATAAACGGGTGTTTGATATTGAAAATAGCGACGGCGTAATTGCCGAAGATATTCCGGTGGTTCGGACAGACGGCATCAAAGCATGGCTGCCGATCATGTATGGCTGCAATAATTTTTGCACTTATTGCGTGGTGCCGTATGTGCGAGGCAGGGAGCGAAGCCGACATTCCGCTGATATCATTACGGAGGCAAAGCAACTGATCGCGGATGGATATAAAGAGATCACTTTGCTCGGTCAGAATGTGAATTCCTACGGAAAGGGATTGGAGGAAAAAATCAACTTTTCTGAACTGCTTCGGATGCTGAATGATCTGGAAGGGGACTTTGTCCTTCGCTTTATGACTTCTCATCCGAAGGATGCAACCCCCGAGTTGATCGATACGATTGCGGAATGTAATATGGTGTGCAAGCATCTGAATCTGCCGGTGCAAAGCGGAAGCGACCGCATCCTTGACCGGATGAATCGGCATTACCATGTGGAGGATTACCGAAAGCTGATCGCATACGCCCGCAGGAAAATCCCGAACATCTCGTTTACCAGTGACATTATCGTCGGATTTCCAAATGAAACGGAAGAGGATTTTCAGGCGACGCTGGATCTCATTCGTGAAGTACGTTATCATTTTCTATATACTTTTATTTATTCTAAGCGGGTCGGCACCAAGGCGGCTGCCATGGAGGATTTGACGCCGGAACAGGACAAGTCCCGTCGCTTTCGGGAATTGTTGTCGGTGCAGGAAGCGATCGGTCAGGAAATCTATGACAGCCTTGTCGGAACGACTTGGCGGGTATTGGTTGAGGGCGAAGGCAAAAGCGGAGACGGTTATCTGACCGGACGGACCGAGCAGAGCGTGATTGTCGATTTTAAAGGGGACAAGCAGTTGATAGGCAGCTTTGTCAACGTGAAGATTACCAAAGCACTGCGGTGGGCGGTCATCGGAGAACTGTCTGTATAAAAAGAGAATATACTTACTTGTATATATAAATGAAATAAAATCGGAGGATAAAAAAATGGATATCATTCAAATGGCAAGAGAAATGGGCAAAGAAATTCAGAAATCGGAAATTTATGCAAATCTGAATGCTGCCAAGAAAAATAATGATGAAGACGAGGAGCTTCAGGATCTGATCGGACAGTTTAATTTGAAAAGAATTACGATTAATAATCAGATCAATGACAATCAGAAGCATGACGAAGATGAGATGCGTAGATTGGACAGTGAGTTGAAGGAGATCTATAACAAGATTATCACCAACAAAAACATGGCTGCTTATAATGATGCGAAAAACGCAATGGATGATTTGATGAATCAGGTCAGTACGATTTTGATGCACTGCGTAAACGGCGCTGATCCGGAAACCTGTCCGAGTAAGCAGGAATCTGGCTGTTCCGGCAGTTGTTCCAGTTGTTCCGGCTGTCACTAAAAAGAAAAGAACAGATCGTTTTTTGGGGGGATTGTTTTGGCTGGTTTGTCACAGATGATGCAGCAATATATGAATATCAAAGAACAGCATAAGGATCAGATCTTGTTTTTCCGTCTGGGGGATTTTTATGAAATGTTTTTTGATGATGCTATTTTAGTGTCAAAAGAGCTGGAACTTACGTTGACCGGAAAGGACTGCGGTTTGGAGGAGCGGGCGCCGATGTGCGGTATCCCGCACCACAGCAGTGAAACTTATATTAACCGACTGATCGAAAAGGGCTATAAAGTGGCTATTTGCGAGCAGATGGAGAATCCGGCGACCGCAAAGGGCCTAGTAAAACGGGATGTCATTCGGGTTATTACGCCGGGCACTTTGACCGAAGGCACGATGCTGGACGAAACAAAAAACAATTTTATCGCCAGTGTTTATGTCGGAGAAGATGGATTTGGCGTCAGCTTTGCCGACATTTCCACCGGCGATGTGTTTTTGACTGAAGTAACAACGACGGAGGCAGATGTCGAGATCGTCAATGAACTGTCGAAATTTTCTCCTTCCGAAATTTTATATAACAGTGCTTTTGTGCCGTTGCACAAGGCGACTGCTTTTATTAAAGAAAAGCTGAGATGCGTCGCGGAGCTTTTGGAAGAAAGCAAATATGATTCCGAAGCCGCCGATGAGGTGATCCCCGCGCAATTCGGCGAGCCTTCTTTGGAAGCGATGGGATTAGCGGACAAACCGCTTGCCGTTCGCAGCTTGAGCGGCTTATTGTCCTATGTCAAAGAGACTCAGATGGACGGCGCACAGCGGTTGATTCGCTACTCGGTATATCAGGACAGCCAGTATATGACGGTGGATATGACGGCACGGAGAAATCTGGAGCTGACTGAAACGATGCGTAACAAGGAAAAGCGGGGAACGTTGCTTTGGGTGCTGGATAAAACCAAAACAGCAATGGGAAAACGACTGATCCGCAAATATGTGGAGCAGCCGCTCGTCAATCTTGCTGTGATTACCAAACGGCAGAATGCGGTTACTGAGCTGACGCAGCAAAGTATCTGGCGGGATGAATTGACTGAACAGTTGTCTGATGTTTATGATTTGCAGCGCTTGATGACCAAAGTCATCTATGGTTCGGTGAATCCGCGTGAACTGAAGGCGCTTTCTTATACGATATCGGCGTTGCCCAAGATAAAAGAAATCAGCGGCAATTTTCAGTCCTCTTTGTTGAAGAAACTGCATGACGGCATCGATACCATGCAGGAGATCCGCAATTTGATCGAAGCGGCGATTGTGGATGATCCGCCGGTCATGATGAAGGACGGCGGTTATATCCGAAAAGGCTTTCACGCCGAGCTGGATGAAATACGGGATATTTGCGTGAATGCCAAAGAATATATTGCGCAGATCGAAGAAAAAGAAAAGAACGAAACCGGTATCAAGAATTTAAAAGTAAGCTATAATCGGGTTTTTGGCTATTACATAGAGGTGACCAAATCCTTTTTGGATTTGGTGCCGGATCGCTATATCCGGAAGCAGACGCTGGCAAATTGCGAGCGGTATATCACCGAGGAACTGAAAGACCTGGAAGGCAAAGTTCTATATGCCAATGAAAAAATATTAGCGCTGGAAGCGGATATTTATGATGAAGTCCGTCGCTTTGTCGCCTCCCGTTTAAGCGTGATTCAGGATACGGCGAGTTGTATTGCGCAGCTCGATGTGCTCTGTTCTTTTGCCAATGTCGCGGTGATGAATAACTATGTTTGCCCGACCGTCACGCTGGACGGCGGGATCGAGATCGTGGACGGGCGGCATCCGGTGGTAGAGCAGATGCTGAAAACGGTACCCTTTGTACCAAACGATACCAAACTGGATTTGAATGAAAATAAGCTGCTGATTATCACCGGACCGAACATGGCAGGAAAATCCACCTATATGCGGCAGGTGGCGATCATTACCTTGATGGCGCAAATCGGAAGTTTTGTTCCTGCCCGTTCTGCGACCATCAGCATTGTGGATAAAATATTCACCCGAGTTGGTGCGTCGGACGATCTGACGTCTGGACAGTCTACTTTTATGGTAGAAATGAATGAAGTAGCACAGATCTTAACGCAGGCAACCCGAAACAGCCTGGTAATTCTGGATGAAATCGGACGGGGAACCTCGACCTTTGACGGGATGAGCATCGCCCGCGCAGTGATAGAATATATTTTAGACCAGAAGAAGTTGGGATGTAAAACGCTGTTTGCAACTCATTATCATGAGCTGACGGTGCTGGAAGAGCAGAAAAAGGGCGTTAAAAATTATAACGTTGCAGTAAAAAAACGCGGTGATGATATCACCTTCCTGAGAAAAATTATCCGCGGCGGTGCCGATGAGAGCTATGGTATTGAGGTGGCGAAGCTGGCCGGCGTACCAAATGCGGTGGTAAAGCGCGCCAAAGAGATCCTCAGTGAACTGGACGGCGAAAAGCAGGTTCAGCGGCAACAGATGGAGAAAGTCAAAGAACCAGTTGAAAACGAACAGATGAACTTTGTTTCTGCTTCGAATCATGCCGTGACCGAGAAGCTAAAAAGGGTGGATTTGAATGCGTTAACGCCGATTGAAGCGCTGAATATTCTGTATGAATTAAAAAGCTTGTTGTAGTTTTTGCATGATGACAAGGAGGGAAACGCATGCCGAAAATTAATGTTCTGGAAAAGCACGTTGCCGAGCTGATCGCCGCGGGCGAAGTCATCGAGCGACCGGCTTCCATTGTCAAAGAGCTGATCGAAAATTCGATCGATGCCGGCGCTACTGCGGTGACGGTTGAGATCAAAAACGGCGGTATCAAGTATATCCGGATTACCGATAACGGCTGCGGTATTGCATACGAAGATGTCCCGACGGCTTTTTTGCGTCATGCGACCAGTAAGGTGCGCTATGAGTATGATCTGGACAGTATCGGAACTCTTGGCTTTCGGGGGGAGGCGCTGGCCTCTGTTTCGGCGGTGGCAAAGGTAGAAATGCTGACCAAGACACCGGACAGCAGGTTTGGCACCCGAATCGAATTGGCGGGCGGAGAACAGATTTCGTTATCTGAGGCAGGCTGTCCGGACGGGACGACCATTGTGGTGCGGGATTTGTTTTATAATGTTCCTGCAAGACTGAAATTTCTAAAACGCGATATATCCGAGGCAGGAGCGGTATCCGGAATTGTGGATAAAATTGCGCTTTCCAATCCGCGCGTTTCGATCAAATTTATTAAAGAAGGTAAAGTAGAGCTTCACACACCGGGAGACGGCAATGTCCTTTCGGCTGTTTACGCCGTGTTCGGCAAGGAGTTTGCACGGACGTTGATGCCGGTGGACTATACCTATCAGGACGTTCAGGTGAGCGGTTTTGTCAGTATTCCCGATTTGAGCAAAGCAAATCGAAAATCGCAGCATTTCTTTGTGAATCACCGGTATATCAAATCAAGAACCTGCGCCGGCGCACTGGAGGAAGCCTATCGCCATTCTATTATGGTCGGAAAATTTCCGGCGTGCGTACTGTATTTGCAGGTGCCGAATAATGCCGTTGACGTCAATGTTCATCCGGCAAAAACGGAAGTTCGTTTCATGAATGAAAAATTAATTTATGATGCCATCTTTTTTGCGGTGAAATCGGCAATATCCACCTATAATCAGAAACTGCTGCAGGAAAAGACTGCAACCGAGACGGTGCTGCAATCGGAAAAAACGACTCCGGTACCGCGGCTTGATTATGTCACAAAAGCGAAAGAGACTTCATATACCGGAGAACAAACGGTTTTGACCTCTCCGCCGTCGAAGCCCAATACGTTACGGGTCGGGGATTACAGTATTCAGTTGGAATCGGAGGAGAATGTTTCCTATGTAGCGGATCATAATCAGCCGGAATACCATGCTTCTCAAAAACAGCAGGAGGTTTTGCAGCAATCGGATTTTCGCCATCTTGATTTGAGCAAAATTGCGGCAGCTCCGCAGGAAACACCGCTAGTTTCGGAAAAACCTCATATCGACTCGGTTTCAATTCAAAAACCGGCGACAGAATCCGCGATGGCAGATTCTCCGGAGGAGGTTGCGGAGGAGCGGTCGGGGACGGCCGAAAAGGAGAAAATCGGCAACATCCGTCTGTGTGGAGAGCTGTTTAAGACCTATATTTTGGCGGAAATTGATAATAATTTCGTGATGGTGGATAAGCACGCCGCTCATGAGCGGATGTTATATGAGAAGTTGAGAGCATCCCACGGCGAGATTGAGGGCCAATTGCTTTTGACGCCGTTGACATTGACATTTTCCAGTGAAGATTATTTCGCATTGATCCATAATCGCAAGGAAATCAGAAAATATGGGTTTGCGATCGAGGATTTCGGTCAATGCTCTGTTCAGGTGCGGGAAATCCCGATTTTTCTGGATACGCTGGATGCAACGCAGGTGTTGTATGAACTGGGCTGTAATTTAAGAAAAAACAAGCGGGATATTACGCCTGATTTAATTGACGATATGCTTCATTCCATTGCCTGCAAGGCGGCGATTAAAGCGCACGACAGCAGCAGCGATCAGGAACTGCTGGCTATTGTCAGAGAGGTATATACGAATGAAAATATCCGCTATTGTCCGCATGGCAGACCGGTCGTTATTGTTACCAGCAAATACGAGCTGGAGAAAAAATTCCATCGTGTAGTATAGAGATACAAAGAAAAGGAGCGTTCGGATGGAAAAGAAAATACCGCTGGTTGTGGTGGTCGGTCCGACCGCTTCGGGAAAAACCGCGCTGGCGGTTTCGCTGGCAAAACGCTTTCATGGTGAAGTGATTTCTGCCGATTCGATGCAGATTTATAAACAAATGAACATTGCGACGGCGAAACCGACGGTAGAGGAAATGGACGGAATTCCGCATCATCTGATCGATTGTCTGGATTTGTCGCAGAAATTCAGCGTGGCGGATTATACCGCATTGGCTCATCAAAAAGCAAAGGAAATTAATGCGCGGGGCCATTTGCCGATCCTGGCGGGCGGAACCGGTCTGTATATTGATTCGGTGGTGAACAATATTTCATTTTCCGAGATCAGAACCGACGAGGAATTGCGCAAAGAATTGACACGGCTTGCGGAGGAAAAAGGAGCGGATTATCTGCTGGAAGAACTGAACCGTTTTGATCCGGAGTCAGCAAAGCGGCTTCATCCGAATAACTTGTCTCGTATTATTCGGGCGATTGAAGTGTATCGACTGACCGGTGTAACCATGACCGAACACCAGCGCCGCAGCCGGCTCACTCCCTCCGGATACGACGCGGTGATGATCGGGCTTGATTTTCAGGATCGGCAGAAATTGTATGACCGGATCAATCTGCGGGTAGACCGCATGTTTGCCGACGGGCTTTTGGAAGAAGCACGGGAAATCTTGTCAAACAAGAATTTGGGGACGGCGCGGCAGGCAATCGGATACAAAGAGTTGCAGCATTATTTTGACGGACAGGAAAGCTTGGAAGAAGCAATCCAAAAGATCAAACAGGAAACGCGCCGATACGCAAAACGGCAGTTGACCTGGTTCCGCAGAAATCCGAATATTCATTGGATTTACGTCGATTGCTGCCGGGATTTTAAAGATGTGTCGGAGCAAGCGGCGCTACTTTTAAATTTTATTGAATGAATTGCAAATTATTTTGTATTTTGTCTGGAAATCTCTGATATAATGTGATATGATATGAATAAGCAGCATGTGTACAGGATAAAATGCGTAAAAAGAAATATATCCGGGAAACATGGCCGTAAGATCTGCGATGTATAAGTTTTGCAAATGCTATTTATGAAAGGGTGCAATCAGGTGAAAACGTTAAATTTGCAGGATATCTTTTTAAATCAAGCAAGGAAAGAGAAAATGCCAGTTACTATTTTCCTCACCAATGGCTTTCAATTCCGGGGAATCGTGCAGGGATTTGATAATTTTACCATTGTGCTGGATAGCGACGGAAAGCAGAATCTGGTTTATAAGCATGCTGTTTCTACCATTGTTCCGTCCCGTCCGATTGCTATGTCTGAGGCGGCGGAAAAAGCGGCTGAGGATACAAAAAGCGCAGAATAAAATAGGCTTTCTGCCTGTTGCAGACGGCAGGCAACTTTGACTTTGTGGAGATTTTGCCGGAAATCAGATAGGTTGTGTAAAGAGATAGAAAGGAATGATTATCGGCGTGAATTCTAAAATAATCAAAATCATTTCTGTCTTGTTATCTGTTTTTATTATCTTGTATGTGGTTACGCAGGCGGTTTCTTTTTTCTATTCTCCTTATGAGACCGAGACGGTATTTGAGACTACCATTAACAACAGCATTCACACCAGCGGGTTGGTCATTCGGAATGAAAAAGTGATCGATCAGAAAAAACAGGGGGTTCTCAGCTATCAGATTCCCAACGGCAGCAAGGTGTCTAAAAATTCGGTTATTGCGATGCGGTATGCTACTGAGCAGGACATGCTGACTCAAGCGAAAATAGAAAGCATCACTAAGGAAATCAATGTGTTGACAGAAGCGCAGAGAAAAGGTGCAACAGTGGGCGCTACGCTGGATTCTATTACCACTCAGTTAAATGAAACCTATTTGCAGTTGATGGGTGATTTAAATAATCGCGCCTTGGATGAATTGGAAGATTACAAGTTAAATATTCAGGAATTGATCAGTAAAAAACATATTGTAATCGGGAAACAAGCTGATTATAATGCCAAAATTGCTTCACTGCGGGCGGAGCAGAAAGAGCTGCAAAGCAGTATTCAAAGCAAGCCGAATTCGGTAACTGCGGATCATTCCGGGTATTTTGCCCAAACGGTGGATGGATATGAAGAACAGTTTCGTTGTGAGGATGCCGGTTCGGTATCGATAGATACGTTAAATCAACTGATTACACAGAAAAAAGAAGTGGATGCCAATAAAGGCGAAGATACTTACATCGGAAAAATCATTGACAGCTTTGAGTGGAAAATGGTTGCGCGGGTGAATAAAACTGATATTACATCGATAAAAGCGGGAACTTCGGTGCGGCTGATTTTCCATGCATATGGTGATACCGAGTATGAAGCAACGGTTGACTCTGTGGACTTTGATAAAGATCGGGAACAAAACACCGTTGTTTTTAGTTGTAATATTATGGATAATAATATCACCAGAATGAGAATAGAGGACGTAGAAATTGCGAAATCCTCCGTTACCGGAATCAAGGTGCCCAAAAAAGCGGTACGATATGAAAACGATGAAATAGGCGTATATGAGAAGATTCGGCAGAAGCTGTATTTCAGAAAGATAGACAAGCTGTATGAAACAGAGGATTATATTATCAGCAAGATACATGAAGATGATAGCAATCATGAATATGTCCATCAGTATGATGATGTTGTCATAAAAGGGAAGGATTTATATGACCAAAAGCCAGTTGGTTAGTCGAGAAGATCAAGAAGCGTTCTCTGCGATTACCGAGCGGCTTCATCAAATAGAATATCAAATAGGAGAAGCTTGCGCAAAATGCGGCAGAGACAGAAACGACATTACGGTAATGGCAGTTACAAAAACCGTGGCGCCGAAATATATCAATTTTGTGGTTGAGCAGGGAATTACTTTGCTGGGAGAAAATCGGGCGCAGGAACTGACAGAAAAATATGATGACTATCTTTTAAAGCAGGAAAACATTCATTTTATCGGACATCTTCAAACCAACAAGGTGCGGCAGATTATCGATAAAGTGTGTTTGATACAATCGGTTGATTCGTTACGGCTCGCACAGGAGATTAATAGGCAGGCTGAAAAACGAGACCGGATGATGGATGTTTTATTGGAAGTGAATATCGGGCAGGAAGCGAGAAAGAGCGGAATATCTGCCGGAGAAGTGCTTCCTTTGGCAGAAAGTGTGCTGCAGCTGTCAAATCTTCGCTTGCGAGGTTTGATGGCAATACCGACAGTGGAGCATCCGGAGCGGGATTTTGCAAACATGGAAGAACTGTTTCATGAATTGCAGGCAAAGTTTTCCGATTCTGCTTCGATGGATATTTTATCGCTCGGTATGTCCGGAGATTATCCGCTGGCTATTGAGCATGGTTCTACGTTGGTGCGATTGGGCTCTGCCATATTCGGACCGCGGAAGTGTGTTCTTTAGCGGTGGGTGCAAATGACAATTGTCAAATAGGAATGAATGATTTTGAGGAGGAGAAAAAAATGAGTTTCATTGATAAGATGAAAAGCTTTATCGGAGCTGATGAGGAATATGAGGATGAAATGGGATTTGAAAAAAAGGAGAAACCTCAGGAAGAGGAAATAGATGCAGAACCTTTTAACTATGATGCACCGGTTGCCTCAAACAGCAAGAAAAACAATAAGGTGGTTAACATTCATGCAACCACGCAGCTACAGGTGGTATTGGTGAAGCCGGAGCGCTTTGATGACGCAAGTTCGGTTGCGGATCATTTGAATGATAAAAGAACGGTTGTACTTAATTTGGAATCCACTAATAAGGATGTAGCAAGACGGCTGGTTGACTTTTTAAGCGGTGTTGCGTACGCGAATAATGGGCAGATTAAGCGGGTAGCAGCCAGCACCTTTATCATTACTCCGTATAATGTGGATATTGTCGGAGACCTACTGGACGAGTTAGAAAACAACGGCGTGTATTTCTAATATGGGAACTTTTGACCGGATCGGTGCAGAGGGCACGGATGAGCTGTTATTAGCCAGAATACAGGATATGGCGGATACTTGCAGACAAAAATGCATTCCGAAATTTACCGCGTTTTTGGATGAGAGTCAAGCGTTTGCCGCAAGTCGGTATTTAGAAAGAAATGCAATTTCCGGCTGTTGCTTTTGGGGCGGATATCCGGGCGCCAAGCGGCAGATGCTTGGTATTTTTCCGGATTATATGGAGCCTTCCGGCGAGCATTTTCCGATTGCCGCTTTTACTATTACCTACCGCACGGTTGATAAGCTGTCTCATCGGGATTTTTTGGGGTCTTTGATGGCGCTGCAGATCAAGCGGGAGGCGGTCGGAGATATTCTGGTTTCGGATGGCATTTGCAGTTTGTTCACCACCGATAAGGTGGCTCCGCTTGTTTTGTCGGAAGTCCGAAAAATCGGCAGGGTCGGTGTCAAGGTAGAGCAGGGGCTGACCGTGACACCGGTTGCAGAAGAAAAATTTGCGGAGATCAGCGGAACGGTTGCTTCGATGAGGCTGGATTGCGTGATTTCTTTGCTCACCGGAAAGAGCAGGGAAAAGGCCGCCGTATTGATTAAAAGCGGCGTTGTTTCGGTGAATTATCAGGTGTGTGACAATAACAGTATGTCTGTAAACACCGGCGATATCATAACAGTGAAGGGATTTGGCAAAGCGCGGGTTTCCGAAGAGATCCGAAAGACCAAAAAGGATCGTTATTTTATTGTGCTTCAAAAATATATTTAAATATCCTCTTTTTTGATGGAGAAAGATGGGGGTCGTCGTCATGAACAGTAGAGACATTTTGGACAAAAAGTTTGATAAAGCGGCAATGTTCGGATATAAAACAGAAGAAGTGGAAGACTATCTGAGGGAAGTTGCCCAATATGTGGACAGTTTGAATAAAGAAAAGGCTGTTTTGGAGAAGAAAATACAGATATTAGCAGATAGAATCAATGAATATCGGAAAGACGAAGAAAGCATGAAGGAAGCTTTGCTCGGCGCACAGCGCCTGGGCAACACGGTGGTCGCCGAAGCAAAAGAAAAAGCAGAAAAGCTGCTTGCAGACGCGCAGGAAAAAGCGGATAAAATGCTTTCCGATGCTGAGAAAGAAGCTTCCAGAGCAGTAACCGGTATTAAAATTCAGACCGAAAAAGAACAGCAGACGTTGCTGAAAATGCAAAGAGAAGTGTCCAATTTTAAGACGAGATTGTTGTCCATTTATAAATCTCATCTTGATTTGATCACCGCTTTGCCGGAGGAAGAAAAGGAACCGGTGAAAGAGGAAGTTCAGGCGACAGAACAGCCGGAGCAAAAAAATGTTGAGCAAAATCAAATTCAGCCGGAGCCCGTTAAACCGGAAGAACCGAAAGAGTCTGTCAAAAACGAAGACCCGGTTGATCCGGTGGAGCAGGCAAAACGGGAACTGGAAAACACACAGCAGATTGCAAAACAACAGCTACATGTGATCAATGAGGATAATGCGAAAACACAACAGATTCCTTTTGTAAACAACAGTCAGCGTGTTTCGTTTAAATCAGAGCGGGTAGATATGGAAAGCTCTTTTGAATCGAAATTCGGTGAGTTGAAATTCGGAAAAAACAATAAATAACAAGAATTTGTACGAATGCCGCTTGAAGCGGCATTCGTATCGTGCTGTTATTTCAGAAAAATATATTTTAGGAAAACACGGGGTATGAAAAATTGACCTATATTGCATTGGCGGCAGCGTTTGTGTTAGTGATCTTAGATCAAGTTATTAAAATAATCGTGGATACCAATATGGCGGTTTCGGAATCGCTTCCGGTGATTCAAGATGTTTTGCATCTCACGTATGTGCAAAATGAAGGAGCTGCCTTTGGCATCTTTCAGGGACAGCGCTGGATCTTAGTCGGTGTTACTTCCGTGGTGATATTGGCGGGGATTTATCTGTTGGCTGCGAGAAAGCTGAAAAGCCGTTTCTTGATTTGGTCTGCCGCGTTGGTGATCGCCGGCGGACTCGGAAATTTGATCGACCGTATTTTCAGACATTTTGTCATTGACTATATTGAAGTTCGGCTGATCAATTTTGCGGTTTTTAATTTTGCCGATTGTTGTGTTGTGGTGGGAACGATAATGATCGTTTGCTATCTTTTGTTTGGCGAGCTTTGGGCGAAGAAAAAAGAAAAATCGGTTGCGGAAACACCTGCTCAAGAGAATATATCCGAAGATATTACCGAAAATAATACAGAACATTGCGAAACGAAAGCATCATTAAGTGATTATGAACATGACGAGTAATCCATTCGAATTTGTTGCAGGACAACAGGATTCCGGAACGCGGATCGATCTTTTTTTGGTTTCACGGATAGACGGATTCTCTCGCTCGGCAGTGCAGAAGCTGTTGGAAAACGGAAATATTACTTGCAACGATGTAACGGTCGGCAAAAACTATAAGCTGCGATGCGGCGATCGTGTTGCAGTTTTTGTGCCGGAACAGAAGCAGACTGCTCTGATACCGCAAGACATTCCCCTGGAAATCATTTATGAAGATGATGATTTGCTGGTGGTGAACAAGCCGAAAGGGATGGTTGTGCATCCGGCGGCCGGAAATGAAGAAAACACCTTGGTGAACGCACTCCTTTTTCATTGCGGGGAGCATCTGTCGCGGATCAACGGGGAGATTCGCCCCGGTATTCTTCACCGTATCGATAAGAATACAAGCGGCTTGTTGGCGGTGGCCAAAAATGATGCGGCGCATCTTTTTTTGGCAGAGCAGATACAGGCACATAGATTTACCAGAGAGTATCGTGCTGTGGTGTACGGTGTGGTCAAGCAAGATTCCGGTGTTTGGAATGCGCCTTTGGGCAGAAGTAGGTCGGATCGGAAGAAAATTGCGGTAAACGGTGAAAATCCCAGGGAGGCTGTGACGCATTATGAAGTCTTACAGCGCTTTCCTCGGTTTACTTATATGAAGTTTCTGCTGGAAACCGGGCGAACCCATCAAATTCGGGTGCATTGCGCATATGCGGGACATCCGGTTGCCGGAGATGATGTTTACGGTCCGAAAAAGTGTTTTACGGAATTGCAGGGACAATGTTTGCATGCAAAAAAGCTCGGATTCATTCATCCGGCTACACAGGCATACATGGAATTTGACAGCGAATTACCGGCTTATTTTCAAAAATTTTTGTTAAAGGCAGAGAAAATCACTTGAATTTTGAAAAATGATAGGAAATGCTGTTTACTCTCGGTCGGTTATCCTGTAAGATGGTAACGGACACTATAGTCAGATGAAATGGAATGAGAGAAGGGAGCATTTACTGATATGCACAGAACAATATCCGATTTGCTTTTTGCTTGCGATTTGGATGACACCATGCTGGACAGCCGAAAAGAAATATCGCCCGGAAATCAAAAAGCAATTGCAGATTTTGCGTCGCAAGGCGGAAAATTCGTTATTGCAACAGGACGAGCCGTTCCGGCGACCGCACCCTATGTGAAGCAGTTGGATATTCCGTATCCTTGTGTACTTTACAATGGCGCCGCCATTTATGATTTTTCCGCGCAGAAGTTTATATGGACGGCCAATCTGCTCAGCGAAGCGCGGGAATATTTAAAAGAAATTTTGACGGCGTTTCCCGAAGTGGGTGCCGAGATCTTGAAGGATGAGCAGATTTATGTCGTTCGGAAAAATCAGTATATTTCCGATCACGTGGATGTGGAACGATTGGATTATTGCGAGGCTGAGCCGGACGATATACCGGACGGATGGTTTAAAATATTGATGGTGATGGATAGCGGCATTTTACAACAAGTTTGGGATTTTATTATGGAGAAGCATTATGCTTCGGTGGACTTTGTAAAATCAAGCTGTAATTATATTGAAATGCTGCCGCAAAATATTTCCAAAGGGGCAACGGTTATGCGGCTGGCTGAGATGCTGGGTGTGAAACCGGAAAATACGATCGGGATGGGTGACTACAATAACGATATTGAAATGTTGCAGCTCACGGCGCTGAGCTTTTCGCCGGAGAATGCACCTGAGGAAGTGAAAAAACAGGCGAAGCATATTGCACCGAATTGTAATCAGGATGCAGTGGCATATGCGCTTGATTACGTTACATCACAGTTGGATGTTTTTTAAATAACATATTAATACAGACTGTGCTTTGTTTTCGGCACAGAGAAAAGGAGATTGTTTATGCTGCCAACCCAGGAAAAAGAATTGCAGAAAATTGCCTGCAAGGTAAGAATGGGCATCATTGAAGGCGTTTATAACGCAAAATCGGGACATCCCGGCGGTTCGTTGTCGATTGCCGATCTGCTGACTTACCTTTATTTTGTGAAAATGAAGATCGATCCGCATAATCCCAAAATGGAAGATCGCGATCGGTTGGTGCTGTCCAAGGGACACTGCGCCCCGGGGTTGTATTCCGTGCTGGCTCAGCGGGGATATTTTCCGGTCGATGAACTGAAAACCTTACGTCATATCGGTTCTCGTTTGCAGGGACATCCGGATATGAAGCATATTCCGGGTGTGGATATGAGTTCCGGCTCTTTGGGTCAAGGTATTTCTGCCGCCTGCGGTATGGCATTGTCCGGTAAGCTGTCCAACAAGGATTATCGCGTTTACGCAATTTTGGGTGACGGCGAAATTGAGGAAGGTCAGGTTTGGGAAGCGGCGATGTTCGCTGCTCACAAAAAACTGGATCATTTGGTCGCCATTGTAGACAGCAACGGACTGCAAATTGACGGGGCAGTGACAGAGGTTAACTCTCCCGAGCCGATCACGGATAAATTTGCAGCTTTCGGTTTCCACGTCATTACCATGAATGCGCATGATTTCAATGACATGGAGCGTGCCTTTGCAGAGGCGGATCAGGTGAGCGGAAAGCCGGTTGCCATTATTCAGAAAAGTGTAAAAGGAAAAGGCGTTTCTTTTATGGAAAATCAAGTTTCATGGCATGGAAGCGCTCCGAATAAAGAACAATACGAGCAAGCGATGGCAGAATTAAATGCTGCCTTGGCTGCGCTCAACGCATAAGGAGGAGTACGGCTATGGCAGAAATGATAAAAAAAGCAACGCGTGAGAGTTACGGCGAAGCATTGGTAGAGCTTGCCGAACAATATCCGGATATGGTGGTGCTGGATGCGGATTTGGCGGCGGCGACCAAGACCGGTTTGTTTAAAAAAGCATATCCCGATCGTTTCTTTGACTGCGGAATTGCTGAGGCAAATATGATGGGAATTGCCGCTGGAATTGCCACCACCGGCAGAAAGGTATTTGCAAGCACGTTTGCAATGTTTGCGGCCGGCAGAGCCTTTGAAATTGTCCGCAATTCCATTGGCTATCCCCATTTGAATGTGAAAATCGGCGCGACTCATGCCGGTATTTCGGTTGGGGAGGACGGTGCGACGCACCAATGCTGTGAGGATATTGCGCTGATGCGTACCATTCCCGGCATGACAGTGATCAATCCGTCAGACGATGTGGAAGCAAAAGCGGCTGTCAAAGCGGCTTTGGATCATGACGGACCGGTTTATCTGCGTTTCGGCAGATTGGCTTGTCCGGTCATTAATGATCATGCGGATTATCACTTTGAATTAGGAAAAGGCATTACCTTGCGGAACGGCAGTGACTTGACGATCGTGGCGACCGGCCTGATGGTGAATGAAGCCTTGCAGGCTGCTGAAATGCTGAAAGCGGACGGCATTTCTGCCCGCGTGATCAATATTCACACCATTAAACCTTTGGATACTGAGCTGATTGTCAAAGCCGCAAAAGAGACCGGCTTGCTGATCACGGCGGAGGAACACAGTATCATCGGCGGATTGGGTTCGGCAGTGTCCGAAGCTGTTTGTGAAGCGTATCCGGTTCGTGTGGTTAAGATCGGCGTGAATGATGAATTCGGGTATTCCGGACCCGCAGTGGAGCTGCTGAAAGCATTCGGCTTGTGCGCGCAGAACATTTACGAGAAAGCTCGCGCCGCATACCAAAGCAAATAACATCGACAAAACCTGTGTGCAGCAAATGATGTACACAGGTTTTATGTTTCCGATGCAATCACCGAAAGAACAAGGGATGGGAGAAAAGTGATGGATACAAAAATACAGGGACGTGTGCATTCGATTGAGTCTTTCGGCGCGGTAGACGGTCCGGGCATTCGGTTTGTGATTTTTTTACAAGGGTGTCCGTTGCGATGCAAGTTTTGTCATAATCCGGATTCCTGGGATTTTGCTTACGGCAAAAAAATGGATGTCGATTTTATTATGGAGCAGATATTGAGTTATCGCAATTTTATCAAAAACGGCGGTGTGACCATTTCGGGCGGAGAGCCGATGATGCAGCCGGAATTTGTAAAAGCACTTTTGGAGCAATGCAGAGAGCATGGCGTTCATACTGCCATCGACACATCGGGAGCGGTCGCATTAGAGCGTTGCAAAGAGGTGATCGATGCGGCGGATATGTTGTTGTTGGATGTGAAAGATATCGACAGCGATGATTGTAAAAAGCTGACCGGGATGGGAAACGAAAATGCTTTTGCGATACTGGATTATTGCGAAAGCATGCATAAACCGATATGGATTCGTCATGTGGTCGTTCCTACGTTGACGCTTGATTGGGACAAATTAGAAAGAATGGCGGAGAAACTGAGTCATTATTCCTGCATCCAAAAAGTGGAATTGCTTCCGTTTCATAAAATGGGAGAATATAAGTGGGAAGCGTTGGAACGTCCTTATGATCTCACTGACATTCAACCACCCACGAAAGCACAAATGGACAAAGCAGAAGCGATTTTCCGAGAGCATCATCTGCCGCTGTCTATGCGCTCGTAAAGGAGAAACGTTCTGTTTCTTCTTTGAGCGTGTCGACAAAGTCGACAACGCTCTCGAAGGACAAACGCAATCACTGCGGCAAAGCCTTGTTCTGCGTTTTTCCCCCGATACCCCCTTTTCGACGAAAACCAGCTCCGCAAACGGCTTTGCCATTGCTCACCGCTGATTTTCTTTTCAAAGAGTCACTGCGGCGGCACATGTCCGCCTACGTGACAAATTTTAAAATTTATAGCTTTTCGGCAGTCTGAGAAGAAACGTTCTGTTT
>JAQXIB010000170.1 GCA_029007575.1 Clostridiales bacterium
ATATTCGCTCGATCTGCCATGATTTGGGGCAGGAGTTAGGCTGCGGAGCTACCATGACCGGACTAGTGCGTACCAGGGCAGGAGTTTTTACTCTGGAGGACTGTATTACTCTGGAGCAAGCACAGCAATGTGCTGACAAACAAGATTTTTCGGATGTGTTGTTGGATACCGAAAAGATATTTGACGGCTTGCCGAAAATCAAGCTAAATGAAATACAAAGCCGAAAGTTTATCAATGGGATGCGTTTGGATTTAAATCGGGTGTATCACACTAAAACCACCGGATTTCATGCTGTGTTTGATCATAAAAAGCGGTTTATGGGACTTGCCAGCTTGGATTTTGATAAAATGGAATTAGTCATAGAGAAGATGTTTTTGGAAAGGGAGTCGTTTTGATTGACGGTTAAAACTCAGATAGAGAGTATAACCAAGCCTACTTCAATCGCATTAGGTGTCTTTGACGGGGTGCATATCGGACACCAGGCGGTCATCGGTGAAGCGGTCAACGGGAAAGATGACGGTTTGATCCCGATCGTATTCACTTTTGATACAAGCGGCGAAAAACCGGAACACAAAAAAGGGCAGGAAACGATTTTAACCACCAGTCTGAAACGGCAAAAAATGCAAAAGTTGGGTGTTTCGGTGGTATATGAAATTCCGTTTGACACCGTGAAAGATTATTCTCCCGAATATTTTGCAGAGCATATTTTGTTTTCCAAATTGCATGCCGAAAAAATTGTTTGCGGCTTTGACTTTCGCTTTGGAAAAAATGCTGCCGGTGACACCGCATTGCTCAAACAGCTTTGCAGCAAAATGGGAATAGAGGTGGTTGTGGTCCCGCCGATGATGGATCGGGGACAGCCGGTGAGTTCGACCAGGATCAGGCATTATTTAAAAGAGGGAGATGTTGTGTCTGCCAATCGGTTGCTGGGATATGAGTACAGCTATGACATGGTGGTTGTGGATGGCTTGAAAAACGGGCGCAAAATCGGCATTCCGACCATTAACCAAGAATTTGACCCCGGCTTTTTGATCCCAAAGTTCGGTGTTTATGCCTCAAAAGTGACAGTGGACGGAAAAGAATTGCTCGGGATCACCAATATCGGTGTGAAACCTACGATTCAAGGTACCAGAAATCCGCTTGCCGAAACGTATATTATCGGTTTTGATCAAAATCTATACGGACAAAAAATACCGGTCAGCCTATTTCAATATCTGAGGGAAGAGCAAAAGTTTCATAATTTGGAAGAACTGTCGGCGACGGTAAAAAAGGACATTGACCGCACGAAGATATTGATGAAAGGCAAGCTGAAACAATATCAGGCAAAGTTCTGAGCGAACAATCAGTCAGTTATGACTGATTGTAACAAAATTTTGTATTATTTATGTCCGTAATGTTTCCGGTTATTACAATACGGAAAAAATGGTTGACATTGCTTTTCGGAACTGATATGATAACTTTGATTAGTTATAGTATTGAATTGTTTAATAAACGATTTGGAGTGTGATTGTAAACATGCTTGGAAAATATCAACGTTGTATTAGCTGCATGAAGGAGATCGGCAACAATAATGTTTGTCCGTATTGCGGATATATAGAAGGCTCGCCGTCATTGTCTGCCTATTTGCAGCCAAAGACGGTTTTAAACCAGCGTTATATTGTCGGTAAATTGCTGAGCTACAACGGGGAGGGCGCAACTTATATTGCCTTTGATACCGTCATTGAGGCGGCTGTTGAAATCAGAGAGTATATGCCGGACACGCTTTGTGACAGGGCGGCCGGAGGCAGCAGCATTGTGGTTAAACAGGGATGTGAAGCACAGTATAAGGCATTGATGTCTGATTTTGCCGACTTGATGCGGCAGCTTTCCAAAATGCGCACGCTGACCACTGTGGTTCAAGTCTATGAAATTTTTGAGCAAAACAATACACTGTATGCTGTGTTTGAGCATATTGACGGTATTACATTGCGTCAATATTTAAATGAAAATGCAGGGGAGATTGACTGGGAAGAAGCTTCTAAGCTGTTTTATCCGCTTTTTAATACGTTGGCAGCGGTACATGCGTCAAATCTGATACATAGAGGAATCAGCCCGGAAAACATCATCATTAATCATAAAGGTGAGATCAAACTGACGGGATTTTCCATCAGTTCTTTGCGTGCTTATAATACCGAACTTTCTCCGCAATTATTCGGGGGATATGCGGCACCGGAGCAATATTCCACCAATAGCTGGCACGGTACCTGGACCGATGTATATGCGTTGTCCGCTGTGATTTACAAGGCTTTAACCGGAACGATGCCCCCGGAAGCAACGACACGCTCAGTCAATGATAACCTGGTTGCTCCGCATATTTTGAATCCTTCTATCCCGAAGCATGTTTCCCGCGCCATTATGGCTGGGTTGCTGTTGTCATCGGAACAGAGAACTCAAACCGTTACTGAATTAAAGAATAATTTGTATCATCCGGAAGCCGCTCCGGTGGTCGTTACCCCGTCAAAGACGGAAAAAACGGAATCCGCAGCAGAAGAACCGGAAAAAAAGAAGCTGCCTCCGTGGGCGATTGCTTTGATTATCACATCATCAGTGCTGATCATAGCGCTAGTGATTTTGTTTGCGCTTGTTTTGCCGGGAAGCAGCGGTACTGCTACTACCAGTAAAAATGTATCCTCCGAGATGAGTTCGGTTGTTTCGGAAGCTCCTGTTACTTCCACGGTCGTTTCAGATGACAATAAGGATTTTGCTGTTCCTAATTTTATCAACAAGTCCTGGGAAAGTATCGGCAACAACGAAAGTTATACTGCTCTGTTTGAGTTTCAGGTAGAGTATGCGTGGAGCGATCTTGCCCCCGGATATGTGGTCAGCCAGGATCCTCAGCCGGATACGGCGGCCGCAGTGAAGTCTAAAGTCAAACTGGTGGTCAGCAAAGGTTCTCAATATATCAAGGTGCCGGCGCACAATAATATGAGCCAAGAGGATTACGAGGCAGAGCTTCGCCGCAACGGTATTAAATCCGGAGCCACCGATGATGTCAGCTATGTGATCGTTGAAGAAGAGAATCCGGCGGTTACGCCCGGATATGTCATCCGTACCAGCCATGATGACGGCTCACTGGATCGGGATAAAAAAGAGGTTCTGACTGTCTATGTTTCCAAAGAGGTCGCTGTTTCTTCCGAGGATACCTCCTCTGAAGAAGGCTCTAATTGGTGGGAATGGTAAATGCCAAAAGCACAGGGTTTAAACAGACCTTGTGCTTTTTTCTTAGATTCGATAAAAAACAGTTTACTTTACAAATTTAGTGTGCTAAAATATAAAAAGAGCTGATAGAAAGCTGGGGGATTTCCGAAAAGGCTGGAATATCCGTTGAGTGACGGTAATTTGCTACATTTTCCAAAAAAGGAGCGAATTTGTATTATGAACAGCAAATTGAAAAGTAAAAATTTTGAGTATTTGTTTCAGGCTATTCTCTCATTAGAATCCATGGAAGAATGTCAGAACTTTTTTGATGACTTGTGTACGGTACCGGAATTAAAAGCGATGGCGCAGCGGCTGCAGGTGGCTAAAATGTTAAGCGAACATCGGGTGTACAGCGAGATCGTCAATGAAACCGGTGCCAGTACGGCTACCATCAGCCGAGTAAACCGTTCATTGAGCTACGGCAGCGACGGATATACCGTTGTTTTTGAAAGATTGGATGCCGATCATGAATAGTTACACCGATTTTGCGCTGGCATACGATGAGCTGATGGCAAATGTTGATTATGACAGGATTGCTGAATTTATTAGGCATATTTTGTTGGAACACGGAATAGCGGAAGGCATTTTGCTGGATCTCGCCTGCGGTACCGGGAGTCTTGCCGAGATTTTTTCCGGATATGGATATGAGGTAATCGGCGTAGACGGATCGTTTGAGATGCTGTCCGAGGCGATGAATAAAAAAATTGTATCCGGACAGGATATTGTATATCTGTGTCAAGATATGCAGGATTTGGATTTGTATGGTACCGTGGATGCGGCAATTTGTACACTTGACAGTTTGAACCATGTCAACGATGCTTCAGAAGTACAGCAAATTTTCAATCGGGTGAGCTTGTTTTTGAATCCGGGCGGCATTTTTGTATTTGACGTCAATACGGTTTATAAACATCAGTATGTGCTGAGTAATAATACCTTTGTTTATGATTGTGAGGATGTCTATTGTGTCTGGCAAAACACACCGGAGTCTGATGATCGGATCAAAATACATTTGGATATATTCGAACAAAACGGCGAGAGCTATGATCGCTATGAAGAAGAATTTTGCGAAACCGCATATGACGATTCGCTGATACGAAAAATGCTGGAACAGGCAGGAATGACGGTTACGGCATGTTATGACGATTATACCAAATCATTGCCCGGTAAGGAAACACAGCGTATCGTATATGTGACGAAAAAAGACAGATAAGGAAGGAATGTTCAAAACAGAGATGGTCTCTCATAAGATGGTAAGAGCGATTTCGGCAGACGGTTCGGTTATTGCATGTGCGATTGATTCCACCGACATTGTCGGACAAATTGAGAAAATACATGTTACCTCGGCAGTGGTGACGGCGGCATTGGGACGTCTAGCGACCGCTGCTTCTATGATCGGCGGGATGTTGAAAGGCGAAAAAGATACGGTTACCCTCAGAATGAACGGCGGCGGTCCGACAGGATCGTTGATTGCTGTTGCCGACAGCGAGGGAAATGTAAAAGCATATGTCGCCAATCCGGTGGTGGAGCTGCCGCTGAATCAATACGGAAAATTGGATGTTTCCGGCGCGGTAGGCAAAGACGGCTATTTGAGTGTGATCAAAGATGTTGGGTTAAAGGAACCGTCAACCGGTACGGTAGAAATCATCAGCGGAGAAATTGCCGAGGACATTACCAATTATTTCGCAACCAGTGAGCAGACGCCGACAGTCTGCGGCTTGGGCGTTTTGGTCAATCCGGATTTAACCGTGAAAGGAGCAGGCGGATACTTGGTACAGTTGTTGCCTTTTGCGGATGAATCCTGTATTGATCGCTTAGAGGCAAATTTGAACAAGATGCCGGCAGTTTCCAAAATGTATGCGGACGGCATGACTGCGGAAGAAGTTTGTATGAAATTATTGGACGGATTGGAGCCGAATGTTCTGGATTGCTTTGATCCGGCATATAAATGTGATTGTAGCGTCGAACGCGTGAGCAGAGCGTTGATCAGTTTAGGAAAAGAAGAACTGATGAAGATGGCAGAGCAGCAGGAGCATACCGAAGTGAGCTGCCATTTCTGTAATAAAAAGTACACATTTACTGCGGAAGATTTGAAGAACCTGATCGGATCATGAAATGCAAAATTAATTTCAAAAAAGTGTTGACATTTTTCTGGAATTCGTGTATAATAAAACACGTTGCTGATTCAGCATCAGGGGATGGGAGCATAGCTCAGCTGGGAGAGCATCTGCCTTACAAGCAGAGGGTCACAGGTTCGAGCCCTGTTGTTCCCACCACTCTTATCCTGTAATACGGATAAGGTATGGCCCAGTAGTTCAGCTGGTTAGAACGCTAGCCTGTCACGCTAGAGGTCGACGGTTCGAGCCCGTTCTGGGTCGCCATTTTTTTGTTGCTTGCAACAAATCAAATTGAAGCAAAGCTTCAATTTGCCTCTGTAGCTCAGTCGGTAGAGCAGAGGACTGAAAATCCTCGTGTCGATGGTTCGATTCCGTCCGGAGGCACCAAATAAGTTTATCCCGTACAGTTTTATGTACGGTATGCGGGTTTAGCTCATCTGGT
>JAQXIB010000171.1 GCA_029007575.1 Clostridiales bacterium
TCCGGATCGAAAACGTCGAGCGGTTTGCGTTTTACGAGCGTGCAAAAAAAGCCTATGCGGTTATCACAACATCGGAAAAAGCACTGTATGCAAATATTATTTTGAAAAAAGGTGTCGTTGTAGAGTGACGAAATGCCTGAAAGCAAAGAAAGGATGAATGAACATGAATTATCCGAAAATCGGTATCAGACCGATAATAGACGGTCGTTGGGGCGGCGTCAGAGAAAGCCTGGAGGTACAGACCATGGGCATGGCGGAGGCCGCTGCAAAATTGATCAGTGAGAATCTTCGCTATCCGGACGGAACGCCGGTACAATGCGTGATCGCAGATACTACCATCGGCGGAGGTGCGGAAGCGGGCAGATGCGAAGCAAAATTTGCCACCGAGAACGTATGCGGAACTTTGAGCGTAACGCCCTGCTGGTGCTACGGCAGTGAAACGATGGATATGAATCCGCTTACCGTAAAGGCTGTTTGGGGCTTTAACGGAACCGAGCGCCCCGGCGCGGTATATCTGGCTGCGGTTATGGCGGCGCACGCGCAGAGAGGTCTGCCGGCATTCTCGATCTACGGACATGATGTGCAGGATGCAACCGATCGCTCCATTCCTGCAGATGTGCAGGAAAAACTGCTCCGCTTTGCAAGATGCGCGATTGCGGTAGGACTGATGCGCAATAAGGCTTATGTCAACTTCGGCGCGATCGCAATGGGCATTGCAGGCTCTTACTGCGATGCGGATTTCTTCCAGAAATATCTGGGTATCCGTGCAGAGTGGGTTGATATGACCGAAATTTTGAGAAGAATCACTCTTGGCATTTATGACCATGAAGAATACGAAAGAGCGCTTGCTTGGACCAAAGAAAACTGCAAGGAAGGCTTTGACTGCAATGCAGGCAAGAATCTGCCCGAAGTGATCACCAAATCCAAGGTAGTCCCGGCGGACAAAGACTGGGAATTCGTGGTAAAGATGACCATGATCGTACGGGATATCATGCTGGGTAATCCGAAAATCGACGAGATGGGCTGGCATGAAGAAGCGCTCGGCAAAAACGCGATCGCGGGCGGCTTCCAGGGACAGAGAAACTGGACCGACTGGCTGCCGAACGGAGACTTTACCGAGGCGATTACCAACTCCACCTTTGACTGGAACGGCAAACGTCAGCCGACCGTTTTCGCAACTGAAAACGACAACCTCAATGGCGTATCCATGCTGCTGGGTCACTTGGTATCCAATAAAGCACCGTTGTTCTCCGACGTCCGCACCTATTGGAGCCCTGAGGCAGTAGAACGGGTTACCGGCCAAAAACCGACCGGACGCGCTGCAAACGGATTTATCCACCTGATCAACTCGGGCGCAACGGCACTTGACGGTACGGGCGCTGCCAAAGATGAGAACGGCAACGGCTGCATGAAAGAATGGTGGAATATGACCGACGCCGATATCAAGGGATGCATCGAGCAGACCGATTGGTGCCGTGCCAACTATGAGTATTTCAGAGGCGGCGGATTCTCCTCTCACTTTAAGACCGGCGCAGAGATGCCGATCACGATGATTCGTCTGAACCTGATCGACGGTGTGGGACCGGTGCTGCAAATTGCGGAGGGTTATACCGTTGTATTGCCGGAGAATATGCACAGAACGCTTGACTTGAGAACCGACCGTACCTGGCCGACCACTTGGTTTGCGCCGCGTCTGACCGGAAAAGGTGCGTTTACCGATGTTTACAGCGTGATGGCAAACTGGGGCGCAAACCATGGCGCATCCGTATACGGTCATGTCGGCGCGGATCTGATCACGCTCGCCAGCATGCTGAGAATCCCGGTAGCTATGCACAACGTTGAGGACAGCAAGGTTTATCGTCCGCACGCATGGTCTGCATTCGGTACCGACGACAAGCAAGCCGCAGATTATGCTGCCTGCGCAACCTACGGACCGCTGTATAAGTAATGTCTGCTGAACAAATCAAGAATTTGATTTGTTCGAACGGCTAAGGTTTTTTAAAACAAGCATGATATAAAAACCGGCTGACTGAGGCAAATACGCTTCAGTCAGCCGGTTTTGCTATGCAAAGATTATTGCTGTTTGTTCTGTTTAAAGTATTCCACCAATTCGGCAATCATCCCGACTTCTTTTTCGGATAAACCACTTACATTGATGGTTTCTTCTTTTTCAATGTCTAGCAAATAGTCGGTAGATACGCCGAATAATGCGGCTAGCTCCACAATATATTGGGTGGAAGGAACTGATATTCCCATTTCCCAAGCGTTTACACCGGATCGAGTCAGCCCCAGTTTTTTGGCTAAATCGCTTTGCGTAAGACCATGTCTTTCCCGCAGCATTTTTATTTTATTGGCAATCATAAACGGAGCCTCCCTTTTCCTAGTT
>JAQXIB010000172.1 GCA_029007575.1 Clostridiales bacterium
GCGATGTCCGCAGGAACTTCTCCACGTCCCTCTGCCGCCAAATTCAAGAACTCATTGCGCTGCTGCTCATCCAAATTCAAGTTTTCAAGCATTTTGTACTGCACGTCCGGAGGCGGCGGATTGACCTTGCCGGACAGAATGTCATAGAAATATGGTTTTGTAATCTCTACCGCCGAGTAAAATGCCGACTGTGATATACCGGTCTGCTTGATCATTTCCCGCAGGAAATTACCAAACGCCTTTTTGTCCTTAGTCATCCGCTTCACCTCCTGATTGGTATGTATGTAAACATACTAACATACTTTTTATAAATAATCAAGGGTTTTCAAGAAAATTACATCCGTATATGCACAAAAAATCAGCCATGTCCAAGCTGTTTCGCTTGATCATGACTGATTTTTCTGTTTTTCGCCACTCGAAGGTGTCCTCACAACTACCTATTTTGATTAGTCGTTCTGGCGCACCACCTTTATCTGGCGGTTCGTGTTTTTTTAGGCTCCGCACCGAACAAACCGGATTTTCCTACCCGATCAGTTCTTTTAATTTTGCTTCTGCGGCGGTTGCGTCCGCTTTGCCTCTGCTGTTCTTCATTACAAAGCCGACTAACGCTTTGATCGCTTTTTCTTTGCCGCCTTTATAATCGCTCACTGCATTGGGATTGGAGGAAATCGCCTCATGGCACAAGGCGTCTAACGCACTGTCATCCAATCCGCCCATATCGCTTTCACTGATAAAAGCAGTAACAGGCTCTCCGCTGTCCAGCATTTTTTCCAATGCGGATTTGGCAAGATTATTTTTGATCTTTCCGTTGTCCAGCAAGTCAACTAATTCCTTCAGTTGCTCCGGAGAAGTTTTGATATCAAACGCTTCCTTATCGGATTCCGTTTCCAGTCGTCTGAAAATCTGACCGATAATAAAATTAGAAACCGTTTTCGGCGTTTTTACACCTTGCACAGCACGATCAAAATACTCGGCAATGGCTCGGTATTTGGTCAGCATCTGCGCATCCGCTTCCGGAATGCCAAGCTCGTTGACATACCGCTCCAATTTGACCGACGGGAGTTCAGGCAGGCTGCTTCTGATTTCTTCAATCTCCTCATCGGTCACCTGAATGGTTACCAGATCCGGATCTCTAAAGTATCGATAATCGTGCGCGTCTTCTTTTCCCCGCATCGGAGATGTTGTATTAGTTGCGTCATCATAGCGCAACGTTTCCTGTACAACTTTTCCGCCGCTTTCGAGAAGATCGACCTGACGTTCAAACTCATACTCCATCGCCTTGGTAATAAAGGTAATCGAGTTCATATTTTTGATCTCGGTACGGGTTCCGAAGGCTTCCGATCCCTCCGGACGCACCGAAATATTGACATCGCACCGCATGGAGCCTTCCTGCATCTTGCAGTCAGATACCCCGATATACCGCATGACCTGCTGCAATTTTTCGACATACTCCCGCGCTTCCTCCACCGAACGGATGTCCGGCTCGGATACGATCTCGATCAGCGGAACACCGCCGCGGTTATAGTCCACGTAGGTATCTCCGTGCTGATGGATCAGCTTGCCGGCGTCCTCCTCGATATGAATGCGATTCAGTCTGATTTTTCGGCCGTTGCTGAGCGGGACATAGCCGTTCTGACACAACGGGCGGTCGTACTGGGATATCTGATAAGCCTTGGACAGATCCGGATAGCAGTAATTTTTTCGATCCATTTTGGATATATTGGCGATTTCACAGTTGGTTGCAAGTCCTGCCATAATGGCATAACGAACCACCTGATGATTCAGCTTCGGCAAAGTGCCCGGCAATCCGATACAGATCGGGCAGCAATGAGAGTTAGGCGTCCCGCCGAACTCGGTGGAACAACCACAGAAAATTTTGGTTTTTGTACTCAGCTCAACATGTGTTTCAAAGCCGGCTACCATTTCATATTTCATCGGTATGACCATTCCTTTCGTAAACCGGTGATTGATTTATCACGAACAACATCCGGTTGTGCGGCTATAACTTAACGCCCCAATCCGTTTCTTTGAAATGATCGGGCTGTGCATTCTGATACTGATAGGCAATATTGAGGATTTTTTCCTCTTCAAAACGATTGCCGATCAACTGCATCCCGATGGGCATCCCCTTGCTGTTGAAGCCGCACGGAACCGAAACCGCCGGCAGTCCCGCAATATTGATCGGAACCGTACAGATATCCGTTTGATAAGTTTCAATCGGATCGGATATCGCGTGTCCCATTTCAAAAGCCGTCATCGGTACCGTGGGCGCCAATATCGCGTCGCAGACGGTAAAAGCGTTGTCAAACGCTTTT
>JAQXIB010000173.1 GCA_029007575.1 Clostridiales bacterium
GATCTCTTAAATCTTCTAAGAGCGCTATCCAAAGACTCATTCGGTTTGATATCGATTTTAGCCATTTTATTCCCTCCCTTTGCTACAACAGCAGAGGTTTACAACATAATTGTGTAACAAAATATATTATACAATATAAAACATAATATTGTCAAGCAAATATTAGCAATTAGGAACAAAGAACAATATTTTTTTCTTTCTTTGTCACAATAAACGAAATATTTTCCGTTTTGTTCCGGTTAACGAACAACGATATTGACGATTTTACCCGGAACATAGATTTCCTTAACGATCGTTTTATCCGCTAAAATTTCTTGGATTTTATCGTTATTCTTGGCCAACGAGAGGACCTCATCCTTGGCTGCGTCTGCCGGAATCACCAGTTTGGATTTCAGCTTGCCGTTGACCTGCAAGGCAATCTCCACCGTATTTTCGACGCACTTACTTTCGTCATACTTCACCCAACTGCTGTGCGCGATCATGTCTTGATTGCCCAACAACTGGTAAATTTCCTCAGTAAGATGCGGTGCAAAAGGATTGAGCATAATCAGAAAATCGGTATATTCTTTTCTATTGATTGTACCGACCGCCTGAATATCGTTTAACAACGCCATCATTGCCGCAATCGCCGTATTGAATTTCAGCGATTCGATATCCTCTGTGACCTTTTTGATGGTCTTATGGAACGGTGCTTCCAGCTCCTTGCGGTAAGAATCACCCTCAATCAGGCAATCCTGCAGGCTCCATATTTTTTCCAAAAAGCGCTTACAGCCTTTAATGCTGGCAGAACTCCAGGGCGCGGACTTTTCAAAATCTCCGATGAACATCTCATACAAGCGCAAAGTATCTGCGCCGTATTCTTTCACGATGTCATCCGGATTCACGACATTGCCGCGGGATTTGCTCATCTTTTCCCCGTTTTCGCCCAGGATCATACCGTGGCTGGTACGTTTCTGATACGGCTCTTTGCAGCTTACCACGCCGATATCATACAAAAATTTATGCCAGAACCGAGAGTACAACAAATGCAGTGTAGTATGCTCCATACCGCCGTTATACCAATCCACCGGCAGCCAGTAATCCAATGCTTCCTTCGATGCCAGCACATCTTGATTGTTCGGGTCGCAATACCGCATGAAATACCACGACGACCCTGCCCACTGCGGCATGGTATCGGTTTCTCTCTTCGCGGGCGCGCCACAAACAGGACAAGTCGTATTTACAAAGCTTTCCATCGTAGACAGCGGAGATTCTCCGTCATCGGTCGGCTCATAAGAATCAACCTCCGGCAGCATCAACGGAAGTTCGCTTTCCGGCACCGGAACATATCCGCAATGTTCACAATGTATAATCGGAATCGGCTCGCCCCAATAACGCTGTCTGGAAAACACCCAGTCACGCAATTTGAAATTGACTTTGGTATGGCCTTTTCCTTCTTTTTCCAACCAAGCAATAATCGCTTTTTTTGCTTCCTCCACCGACATCCCGTTTAACATACCGGAATTGACCATAACGCCGGTCTCACAATCGGTAAAAGCAGCTTCTTCCACGTTTCCGCCGCTTACTACTTCAACAATCGGCAGATTGAACTTCTTTGCAAAATCATAGTCTCTGGTATCATGTGCCGGAACCGCCATAATCGCTCCGGTTCCGTAAGAAACCAGAACATAATCCGAAATAAAAATCGGAATTTCTTTCCCGTTTACCGGATTGATGCCTTTGACTCCCTTTAATTCGACACCGGTTTTATCCTTTACCAGCTCGGTCCGCTCAAAATCCGACTTTTTAGCCGCTTCTTCCTGATAAGCCTTGATATCCGCCATATTTTCCAGCCGATCCGCCCATTTGTCGATCAGCGGATGCTCCGGCGAAATAACCATATAGGTCGCTCCGAACAAGGTGTCCGGACGGGTCGTATAAACGGTGAGCTTATCACCGGCAGTGGTCATGAAGTCAACTTCCGCACCGGTAGAACGTCCGATCCAGTTCTTCTGCGAGATTTTTACTCTTTCGATGTAATCCACTTCATCCAGATCGTCAATCAAGCGCTGTGCATACTCGGTGATCTTCAGCATCCACTGGCTCTTTACCTTATGGACGACCTCGCCTCCGCAGCGTTCGCAGACGCCGTTGACAACCTCCTCATTTGCCAAAACAACTTTACAGGAGGTACACCAGTTGACCGACATCTCTTTTTTATATGCGAGTCCTTTTTTAAACAATTGCAGGAAAATCCACTGCGTCCACTTGTAGTAGGACGGGTCGGTCGTGTTAATCTCACGGCTCCAGTCAAACGAGAAGCCGAGCGATTGCAACTGCTGTTTGAAATGCGCAACGTTGTTTTTGGTCACGATTTCGGGATGAATGTGGTTTTTAATCGCATAGTTCTCCGTCGGCAAACCGAACGCAT
>JAQXIB010000174.1 GCA_029007575.1 Clostridiales bacterium
TCTGAAAGAATTTGATCCGGATATTATTCATATTCATAATGAATTCGGCGTTGGATTTTCGGGTGCTATGATTGCTAAAATTTTGAAAAAGCCATTGGTTTATACCCTTCATACCATGTATGACGAATATTTGTATTATGTGGCGCCGCGTCCGCTTTTGCCCGTTATGAAGCGAATCTCACATAGATATGCAAAATTTTTAGCGTCCAGAGCTTCTGCTCTGACAGGCCCCTCTAAAAAAGTACAGCAATTCTTTGATGAATGCGGTGTGGATAAAGATGTAGCGGTTGTTCCAAACCCGGTCGAGCTGGATATTTTCCAACCGGAAAATATCGATGAGCAAAAAAAAGAAGCATTCCGCCAAAAGCACAATATTTCGCCGGACGATATGCTGCTCTGTTTTTGCGGCAGATTGGGCAGAGAAAAAAGTGTGGATGTATTGCTGGATTATTGGGCTAAGGTGATCAAGCCCTCCGATCATTGTAAATTGATGATTATCGGAGACGGCCCTTCCAAGCCGGAATTAGAGGAGCAGGCAGCTCGTTTGGGTATTACCGACACTGTATTTTTTGTCGGAAAGATCATGCATGATGATCTGCCCCCGTATTATGCCTGCTGTGACATGTATGTTACCGCATCCCTGTCTGATACCAATTCCATCTCTATGTTGGAAGGGATGGCAACCGGTTTGCCGGTTTTACAGCGTTTTGATGAATTAAACGAAGGACAAGTTCGCGACGGTGTAAACGGATATATTTTCTATGATGAAAAAGATATGTATCGGGAAATCATGGCTTATAAGAATAAAACCCAAGAAGAAAAAGAAGCGCTGCGGTTTGCGGTGAGAGATTCGGTGAAACAAGCCGGAGCAGCCGATTTGGCGAATTATTTGCTGACGATCTATCGTGATATCAAATTTCCGGAAAAACATCCGGAAAAACATAAAGTGAAATAATGATTAAGAAAAGGCACAGCCCGAAACGATAACGTTTCGGGCTGAATTTTATTCAAAAAAGTGCCGTACTTTGCTCCAAATTTCTTCCGCCACCTGTTCGGGCAAAAGGTCTCCGTTTACAATGATCACGTTTTCTTTGTCTTTCACCAGGTCAAAGATATGGAAGAATCGCTTTCTGATGGCAGTTAATTGTTCCATTGTTTCATAAAGCTCTGTTTCCTGACGGTTGGCAAGAATCCGTTTTACAGCAACCTCGGGCGAGACATCCACAAAAATGTGCGCAGTGGGCTTTAAAATTTGCGCCGCTTGCTCGTTTAATTGCATAACCCACTCTAACGGCGCCTCTGCGCTGTTATAGGCATAGGACGACAAATAATATCGGTCGGAGATCACATGAACGCCGGCATTGATTTTCTTGCAAATTCCATTATATTCATTTAACAAATGATCCAGCCGATCTCCTGCGAATAATGTGGCAGTGACCCTTTCATCGACGATCAGTCTTTTTTGTAATATTTGATTGACAACGGAGCCAACAGGACCGTTGGTAGGTTCTCTGGTTTCACAGCAAAGCTGCCCCATTTTTAACAATCGTTGTGCCAGCAAATGCAGTTGTGTCGTTTTGCCGCTGCCATCTATTCCCTCAAACGTTAAAAAGACGCCTTTTTTCATTCCGATTCATTCCTTTCAAGCCGCACTTCGTTTCGAAATTTGCCTTAACAAAATACCTGACATGCAAGCATTTAAAAACAACAAGCCCTATGGATCTGTCCATAGGGCTTTTCACTCAATATGGAGCGGGTTACGAGGCTCGAACTCGCTACCTCCACCTTGGCAAGGTGGCGCTCTACCAGATGAGCTAAACCCGCGAAATATAAAGGATATGTGCCGAAACAAATCGGAACATGTCAAATAAATCCTTTATATTATACCAAAACATTGAATATTTGTCAAGAAATAGTTTTGTTTCTTTTGGTTTTTGTTTTTACTTCCGCCGGCTGATCCGGAATTTCCTGACGTCCCATATCCTTGAAGACGGCTTCATCATCATTTTCATCCTCATCCTCGTCAAGATGCAGGGTACGTTTGATCTGCTCCGGAATCTCTTCCGGCGACATATCGCGATAATAAGGCTCGACAACATATTTTATAATATATTGATAAGAGTTGTAGGCAATAATAAAACCAATAGTCGACAAAACGATTAGCGGTATTAAGATAATCAGCGGAATGAAAAACAGTACTCCAACTATAGTCAGAGCGGCGATCACCACCAAAAAGAAAGTGGTAATCAAATTAGTTTTTAAACCGATGCAGGTTAGTAAAAAGGAATTTTTCAGAATATGTTTGATCTTTAAATTGGTGGTTACAATCAATAAATGGATGTAATAATGCATCATAAAATAAATGAGCAGCGCGGACATGCAAAGAATCATCGGTATGTAGAACACCCAACTGGAGCTGACCTGAGCCTGATAGAAACTAATGGAAAACGGCAACAGTAAAAACAGAATTACATCAAGTAAAAAAACGACGGTAGACTGTTTCCAGTTCTTTTTGAAGCCCTCAAAAAAGTCAGAAGCCAAAAAAACCGGTTCTTCATTTGCCAGCTTTCGCAGTACAAAAGTAAAACCTGCGGTTGCCGCACCGATGGTCACGATCGGAATACAGCATGCAAAATACAATAAATTCAAAGTTACTAATTTCCAAAACTTTCTGAAATACAGCTCCCAAAAATAAAAGAAACGCTTTTTGTTTGTTTTTCCTTTACTGACGCCGGGACCCACCTTTGAATAATCAAACAACCCAAAAAAACCAGCCATTTTTGTACTTCCTCCAGTATGATATAAGCAATACTATTATTATGCAGAATTTCACGTTTTTTGTCAACCGATTTAAAAAAATTTATTGTTTGTTCACGATAATACTAAAAATCCGGAAAATAAAAAGGTGACGGTACTGTCTATCACTGCAGCAATCAACATGATTCCGGAGAGCACTAAAAATTTAGCACAATACAGTTTGATCACACGCGGCGATAATCCACCAGGTAATCTCGGTACAAATGTTGCAAGAAATAACAGCGATAATTTAAACGCTTCTCTGCTTGCCAGTATAATCGCAAAAGTTGAAAAGATAGCTGCCGGTAAGATAATGGCGGCACTAAATGCGATGCCTTTTAATGCATAAGTAATATATAGATATCCCAAAGACGTGCCCAATCCCAAGCCTTTAAAAAAAGGCAGGATGACAATTGCCGGTATCGATACCGAACTGAATCCCAACAAAAACAGCGCCAAAACAAAGCATCCGGAGGAGCAAAGAGAATGTAAAAAAGTAACTGCCATAGATTGTTCTACCCTGCTGTTCATATATCCTTTGGTCATAAAAGATAGTGAATGCAGCATTTTGTCATCCCCAAAGCCCACTACTAATGCACCATATGCCATTCCTGCGAAAAAAAGCGCAGTCATGACTGCCGTCAGCTTGTTTTTTTTCATGAATTCAGATATGCCTGTCCCGGTCATGCTTCACAGTCCTTTCTTTGATACGTATTGGATCTTTTTCCGTAGAAACATCCTGATATATAGTATTCAAAGATGGACAACTTTATGACACGAAAGGAATCATTTAACGGAGCATCTTACTTTGCTAGCTCATATCCTCTCTGTGCGCAAGCTTCGCAGGCTTTTTTGACAATTTCTTCAAAATTTTCGTCGATCAATACTTCCGACCCTTTGAGCGTAGTTCCGCCCTTGGAGCTAACCATGGTAATCAGCTCATCAATGGATTTTCCGGTTTCGGTCATCATTTTTGCCGAACCGATCAAGGACTGGCAAAACAGCTCCAAAGCAGCCTTTTCCTCGATGTTTTTCTCTTTCGCGTAATCGACAAACGCTTTCGCAAACCGATAGATATACGCCGGACTGCTGCCGTTGACCGGAATAATGTCAACCATTTGATTTTCTGTAACGACCGCCACTTTTCCGGCGGAAGAGAAAATATCAAACACCTGACCGAATTCTTCATCGGATACCGGTGCGATTTGAGCCATTGCCGTGGCGCCGCATCCGATCAGCAGCGGTGTGTTCGGCATCACGGTCACTACCTTAGCATCAAATCCGAGCGCTTCTTTCAAATACGACGAGGAAATGCCGGCTGCAATCGAAATCACAACTGCATTTCTGTTCATCGAAGCCTTTAAAATCGGTAAAATTTCGGGCATGTTCTGCGGTTTGACCGCCAGCACGATCAAATCGCTGATTGCCGACATTTCCGCAATGCTGTTTCCGTTTTTCACATGGTATTCCGATAAGCTTTCTACTTTGTGCGCGTCCAGGTCACAAGCATAAATTTGATAATTTTCTGCCAGTGAACCGGTCGCCACCCCTTTAATAATAGCGGTTGCCATATTGCCGGCACCGATAAAAGATAAATTTTTCATTTTAGGGAGCATACAATACGATGATACTCTGTTTCACAATAAAGAAACCGTATTTTATGCCCGTGTCCCACCTTTCTTGCTTTCATTACGTCCTGCCGATGCAGCCTGCAAAGAGGTTAGTCTTCAGCCATAGCAGCTTTTATCATAATAGCGCATTCCAACCGTTTCTTTTCCAGCTCGCATGACAGCTTATGCGGTTTTAATACATCGCCGGCATATTGCAGGTTGTTAGCGTTACATCCGCCGCTGCAATAAAATTTCGCCCAGCAGTTTTTGCAGTCTTCTTTGCCGTAAATGTTTGCCTTTGCGAAATAGTCTTTCCGTTTGCGGTCAAAAGTGCCGTCTAAAACGCTTCCCATTTTCCATTCTTCCATACCGACAAATTGATGGCACGGATAGATGTCGCCGTCGGGAGTTACCGCGACATATTCGTTGCCGCAGCCGCAGCCGCGCAGCCGTTTAATGGCACAAGGGCCTTGATCCAGATCAAGCATAAAGTGGAAGAAGTTAAAGCCCTCCCCTTTTTTCTTTTTGTCGATCAACTGCTTGGCTAAATTTTCGTATTCCGCGAAAATTTGAGGAAGATCGCTTTCGGTCAGCGCATAGGGCTGTTTCGGATCCGCAACAACCGGTTCAACCGAAACCTGATCAAATCCGATTTCATTCAAATGCATGACATCTTTGGCAAAATCCAGATTGTATTTGGTAAACGTTCCACGTACATAGTACTGGTCTTGTCCTCTTTTTGCCACCAATTTCTGATAATTCGGTACGATCTTATCATAGCTGCCGGTTCCGTCACATCTGACACGCACCCGGTCATTGACCTCTTTTCTGCCGTCGATAGAAAGCACAACATTAGACATTTCACGATTGATATAATCAATAATGTCATCGTTTAACAGCATGCCGTTCGTCGTGATGGTGAAACGGAAATTTTTATGATACTCCTTTTCTTTGCTGCGTGCGTAAGCAACAATTTCTTTCACCACGTCGAAATTCATCAGCGGCTCTCCGCCAAAGAAATCAAGTTCCAGATTCTTCCTGCCTTTGGACTGAGTCAGCAAGAAATCGATCGCTTTTTTACCGGTTTCCGCATCCAGCAGCTTTCTACCCTCGCCGAAATCACCGGTAGAGGCAAAGCAATAGGAACAGCGCAGATTGCAGTCATGTGCGACATGCAAGCACATTGCCTTTACAGGAGAAGAAACCATCATATCCGAGAATTGTTCGTACTCATCCTCCGAAAACAGCGTATCGTTTTCATATAACGTATAAACATCCTCATAAGCGTCGATGATATCCTGCTTGTCATACTTTTGCTCCAGCTGTTTGATAGCCTCAGGCGGACATACCGGGCGAAGCGGAGGAGTCAGCAAGGCGATCAAATCATAGGTTACATCGTCCGTGACGTGTACCCCGCCGCTGTTAATGTCAAGTACAATATTGTATCCGTTTAACCGATACTGGTGTATCATATTTTCATAAGCTCCTTTATTATCCTGAATTGATCAGACAATGAAAGTTGCCTGTAATAATGATATTACAGGCAACTTAATGACATTGAATCATAAAACCAAGCATTATTTGTTGTCAGCATGCTCACATTTCTGATTGGCAACCGTACAGCTTGTTTTGCAAGCAGATTGGCAGGAAGCCTGGCATTCGCCGCATCCGCCTTTTGCAGCAGATTTTTTCAGATTCGATTTGTTCAATGTTTTAATATGTTTCATCACAACAATCTCCTTATGTATCAAACTTATCTTATCGGAAGACCTTAGTCTTTAAAACATTATATCACAGTACAGATTATTTTTCAACTATCTATGTCTTTTTTTGCTGTTAACGCCAAAAATTCCGCCAAATATTGAACAAATTCCTATCACAATTAATTTAATCCCCAGCCTCCAATGGAATGGACAGGAAAAAGCTAAGACAGACAGCAATAAAAAAAGCAGTGACATCATCATTCCGCTGATAAAGCCGATCACTAATCCTTTATTTCCGACTGCTTTTGCGGAAAAATATCCGCTGACCAATCCCGCAATTCCCAGTCCGACTATTGCCAGGAGGTTCAACGCAAACGCGGGCAGATCGATAGCAGTGACCACTACCGCAAATAGAATATAACTGATACATAAAGCAATGACACCAAATAACTGCCCAAACAAAAAAGGCTTGATATAGCGAGAGGCTCCGGCTGATTCGATGGTCTGCGTACGCATTGCAATACCCCCATATTACTGTTTTTACCGCTTGGTAAAATATATGTAATACAGAGAAAAAATATGAAAGGAAATCGATCAGTTTCCCGTTGCGTAATCAAATTCGGTGACAAGCTGATCCTCCGCTCGATCATACAGCTTGCCGTTGGAGGAATAAAATGTCTTATTATCTTCGGAGCAAACTACGTGAACAACCGGATGGAAAAAAGTGATACTGCCGTCCGCATTGGATAAAGGATAATAGCCGCTACTCACATTTTCAACTTTTGATATATTTTTTCCGATTTGCAAAGTAAAAACGATATCTTCTATGGTATACGGTTCCGAAATGTCGAACTTATCAGGATGCTCTCCGTAAATGCCATCTCCATTCCAATAGTCGTTCGGAAAAATAATGCAAAAGGGTGTGGGAACTCCTGTGCCATAGTAGCCGCCTATCTGCGTAACCGGGATCTCATCCCATTCATTAGGTATGGAAATCGTCTTAGTGTCTTCCCTGCCATCCCACTCGTAAGCACCGACGAAACTGCACCTGCTGATTTTATTGCAATATATCGGCGGATTATGGGAGGTAATGCTCTTGTCATAACAGAGACTGCAACTGCGCAGAGAAGTTGCTATCAGAATCAGAAGGAGGATCACAAAAAGAACAGGAATCCCAATCAAAGCCATTTTCTTTTTCATGAGAAATACGCCTCTTTTCCATATCATGTTCAAAAAACAAAAAGCAACGTTCTGCCCTTATAATAGCATTACCCCACAGGAAAAGCAAGCGTGCTTTTCCTGTGGGGTTCGCGTGAATACATTTTATTTTACATCCATTTCAACATCATCATGTACAGTTTCATTCGACTGGATCGCCCAGCGTTTGATTCTGACCTTGCTTCTGTCATTACCGGTCTCGATCACCACATTATCCTCTTTGATGATGACCACACGTCCGATAATGCCGCCGGCTGTCACAATTTCATCTCCGACCTGAATATTGTTTCTCATATTCTGGGTTTCTTTATCCCGTTTTTTCTGTGGTCGGATCAACAAGAAATAGAATACCACAAAAATCAATGCCAACGGGACAAGCTGAATCAATATTGCCAGCCAACCGCCGCTTGCTTGTTGATCGGCTGCCGCTGTGCTTGCAGCTAAAAATGCTAAATTCATACTTTACTTCCACCAATCTGCCGTTATCAGGCTATTTTGTTTGTTCGTTTATTTTGACAATATAAAC
>JAQXIB010000175.1 GCA_029007575.1 Clostridiales bacterium
GATTCCGCTTTGGGCGCCTGTAAACAGGCCCGCGACTCTGCATTTCAGGCCATTATGCCTGTTCGCGGCAAAATCCTCAACTGCTTAAAGGCCGATCTGGGCAAGGTTTTCAAAAGCGACATCATCACCGACATCATCAAAGTGCTGGGCTGCGGCGTAGAGGTCAGCTCCAAGGCGAACAAAGACCTGTCCTCCTTTGATCTGGACAACCTGCGCTGGAACAAGATCGTCATCTGTACCGATGCCGACGTGGACGGCTTCCAGATCCGCACCCTGATCCTTGCGATGATTTACCGCCTGATGCCTACGCTGATCGACAAGGGCTATGTCTACATTGCGGAATCTCCCTTGTTTGAGATCGAAACCAAGGATAAAACCTATTTTGCTTACAATGAGCAGGAAAAGGATCGGATCCTTACCGAAATCGAAGGGAAAAAATACACCCTGCAACGCTCCAAAGGATTGGGTGAAAACGAGCCGGACATGATGTGGCTGACCACCATGAATCCCGAAACCCGACGCCTGATCAAGGTTTCTCCCGAAGAGGCGGAAAAGACCGCGCAGGTATTCGATCTGCTGCTGGGCGACGATTTACAGGGCAGAAAAGACTACATCTCGGAATACGGCCATCTTTATCTGGACTTGGCGGATATCTCTTAACGGCAGAAAAGAGGCGGAACTTATGTATAAAATATTAGCAATCGGGAACAGCTTTTCTCAGGATGCAACCGCATATCTGCATGATATCGCGGCGGCAGGCGGGATAACTACCAAAATTGTCAATTTATACATCGGCGGCTGTTCGCTGAAAACGCACTGGGAAAACGCAGAGGACGATAACAAAGATTATCTTTATGAATTAAACGGCAGTTCCGACGGCAGAATGGTCTCGATTCGGGAGGCGCTGACCGAAGACGACTGGGATCTGATCACCCTGCAGCAGGCAAGTCACGACAGCGGCAGACCCGAAACCTATCAGCCCTATCTGTCCGAGCTGTCCGGCTATGTCAGACAATATGCGCCCGGAGCGAAACAACTGCTGCATGAAACATGGGCGTATGAGATCGATTCTGATCATCCGGCGTTTGCCGAGCATTATCACAGCAATCAGGACGAGATGTATCAAGCGCTTCGCAGCGCCTATCAAGAGGCAGCGAAACAGATTGCGGTGCCGATCATCCCCTGCGGCGATGCGATACAGGCATTGCGGAAAACCGCCCCCTTTGATTACCCAAACGGCGGATTTTCTCTTTGTCGGGACGGCTTCCACATGAGTATACCGTACGGCCGCTATCTGCTGGGAGCGGTCTGGTATGAAACACTGCTGCAAGGCAATATTGCCGAAAACCCCTACCTGCCGCCCGAAGCACAGCCCGATTTGATTGATTTTTTGAAAAGCAATATCCATGATTTTCTGCACAACGATATCGACCGATCATAACGATAAGCATGAGGAATGGTAATCAGTATGGCAAAAAAGAAAACTTCTTCCGAAAAAAAAGTAAACGTAAACGCCCAGATCGAAGGGGCGGGCATCGTATTGGAGCAGCCGATCACCACCACGCTGGAAACCAACTATCTGCCCTATGCGATGAGCGTAATCATCTCCCGCGCACTGCCTGAGATCGACGGCTTTAAGCCCTCCCACCGCAAGCTGCTTTACACCATGTATAAAATGGGACTGCTCTCGGGCGCGCGAACCAAGTCGGCGAACGTGGTCGGACAAACCATGCGGCTCAACCCGCACGGCGAGGGCGCCATTTACGAAACGATGGTGCGGCTCTCCCGGGGTTGCGAGGCACTGCTCCACCCTTATGTCGACAGCAAGGGAAACTTCGGAAAGGCTTACTCCCGCGATATGGCGTATGCCGCCTCCCGTTACACCGAGGTCAAGCTCGACCCGATCTGCGGGGAACTGTTTCGGGATATCGACAAGGACACCGTCGATTTTGTCCCCAACTACGACAACACCACCACCGAGCCGCTGCTGTTGCCGGTCACCTTTCCCTCGGTTCTGGTAAATGCCAACGTCGGCATCGCGGTGTCGATGGCAAGCGCTATCTGCCCGTTTAACCTGAAAGAGGTTTGCGACACCACCATTGCGTTGCTCAAAAACAAGGATCACAATGTAGCGGACACCCTCAAAGGCCCTGACTTTCCCGGCGGCGGATTGATGATCTACAACGCCGAAGAGCTGGACAAGATCTACCGTACCGGCAGAGGCTCGGTCAAAATACGTGCCCGCTATGCTTACGATAAAGAACAAAACTGCATCGAGATCACCGAGATCCCGCCTACCACTACGGTAGAGGCGATCATCGACAAGATCGGCGAGCTGATCAAAGCCGCCAAAATTCGGGAGATTAGCGACGTGCGGGACGAAACCGATCTGTCCGGTCTGAAGCTCACCATTGACCTGAAACGCGGCATCGACGCTGACAAGCTGATGGCGAAGCTATACAAGACGACGCCGCTGGAGGACAGCTATTCCTGCAACTTCAACATCCTGATCGGCGGCTCCCCGCAGGTGATGGGAGTCTATCAGATCATCGAGGAATGGGCGGCGTTCCGTTACGAATGCGTCAGACGGCGCACGTTGTTCGATTTGCAGAAAAAAAAGGACAAGCTGCATCTGTTAAAAGGACTCGGCACCATCCTGCTCGACATCGACAAGGCGATCCGGATCATCCGTGAAACCGAGGAGGAAGCCGAAGTCGTTCCCAACCTGATGATCGGATTCGGCATTGATGAGATCCAGGCGGATTACGTTGCCGAAATCAAGCTGCGTTATCTGAACAAAGAGTATATCCTCAAGCGGTTGCAGGAAACCGACGAGCTGGAAAAAGCCATCGAAGAAATGGAGGATATCCTTCGGGACAAAAAGCGGATCCACAAAATCATCATCGAAGAACTGGAGCAGGTATCCAAAAAATTCGGCAAGCCCCGTAAAACACTGCTGACCTACCCTGAGGAAATTGATGAGGAGGAAGAGGTTGAGGAGATCGCCGATTATCCGGTGAATCTGTTCCTCACCGAAGAAGGATACTTCAAAAAGATCACACCGCAGTCTCTCCGGATGAGCAGCGTCCAGAAGCTCAAGGAGGGCGACGAGATCAAAACACATCTCGAAACCGGCAACAACACCGACCTGTTGTTCTTTACCGACAAATGTCAGGTATACAAGTCCAATGCGGCTGAATTTGACGACACCAAAGCCAGCGTGATGGGAGACTACATCCCTGCCAAGCTGGGCTTTGACGAGGATGAAAAGCTGTTTGCCATGGTTGCCACTAAGGATTACAGCGAAACATTGCTGTTCTTCTTCCTTAACGGCAAGGTCGGCAAGGTGCCGCTGAAATCCTACGAAACCAAAACAAAGCGGAAAAAGCTCGCCAACGCCTATTCCGACAAGTCTCCGCTGGTTGCGCTGTTTGCCGCGGCGGAGGACAGCGAATATCTGCTGACTTCATCGGCGCAGAAAAAGCTGTTGTTTAACTCGGCGATGATCGCGTCGAAATCCACCCGTGACACTCAAGGCGTTGCCGTGATGACCATTAAAAAGAATCATTTCCTGGAATCGGTGGTCCCATTTGATGAAAATATGCTTGCCAATCCGCATCGTTACCGCACCAAAACGCTCCCCTCAGCCGGTATCAAGCTGCGGGAGGAAGACGCCGGAGAACAGTTGTCATTGATATAATGTTACCAGATATGAAAAAATCCCACAGGCGATAAAATCGCCTGTGGGATTTTGGTATTAAAGTGCATTAATAGTTCGTACAGTCCGGTTCGTCCGCCAATCCTTTTTGTGACGTCTTTGGAACAAGACGTTTCCTCAGATGAAATATTCTTTTTCCGCTGACATTCAGCGATCCATCCGAATTTTATTTTTATACATTCCCGAAAAACACCGTTATTTCGTGCCGAAAATACGGTCTCCGGCATCGCCTAAGCCCGGCACGATATATCCATGCTCGTTGAGCTTTTCATCCAGCGACGCGCAATAGATATCCACGTCGGGATGCGCGGCAGTTAACGCCGCCAATCCCTCCGGCGCGGCAATGATACACATAAATTTCAGATGTTTTACACCCTTTGCCTTGAGCATGGTGATGGCGTCGATCGCCGAGCCGCCGGTCGCCAGCATCGGATCA
>JAQXIB010000176.1 GCA_029007575.1 Clostridiales bacterium
GTTTTCAAACATGAATTTCACCAGTTCCATCAAAACGCCGTCCTTGCTGTGGAACAGGTTCTGAAAGCTGCTGGAGGAGACCTGCGCCTCCCTGAGAATCTGTAGCATGGTTGTCTGATGGTATCCGTTTTCCAGAAACAGCCTGACACAAGCCTGCAAGATCCGCTTTTCCGTCTGAAGCCCGTCGCTTCGTACTGCCAATCAATCACCTCCCTGCCACACAATTTGGTTTGCAAACCAATTATATCAGATATGTATCCGTTTTTCAAGATGGGGACAGTGGTTATTTCAAAAAAATTTGTCAGTCAGTATCACGCGAAAGGAAGGGACAAATAACCCTTTATAGGATAATAAATGTACTTGTCCATATTAAAATCCTCCAGTATAATATATTCGCACATATGTCACAGTTTCCCAATTGCCACACTTTGTTATATCGTGTTATCAGTTTTTCTTGCCCTTTCTTTTGCCCTTATAATCTTTCGGAGCAAAGGTAAAACGGTGTGAAATCGTATAAAGGAATAAGGTGAGCAGATTGCGAAAAGCCCTTTTATTTTCAAGGGGGTTGGTGGGCTTTATTGATATCCTATGATGAGCGATTATCGCTCATAAAATTATGGTTTTCAAATTTCGATTTGTTGAACTGATTATACCACACAATCGTGAAACAATCTACCACTATGTACCGGACGACAGGACTAAGCCAGTCGCCCGACGCTTTACCTTGCGTCTCGGTTGTCCGCTCGGTCGGGTTCGTCTGTTTCGGTTTCACTGCGTTCACCGTCAACAATTGGTTTTCTTTCATTTCCATATCTTTGTGATTATTCAAATATGTGTTTTTAAAACGCGGCAAAAAACATATAAGGCGGTATTTTTAAAATTCCGTCCGATACTGTCAAATTCTTCGGATGAATGATATACGATTCACTTATCCTTTGTCGATAAATGCTTCTGAACTCATCAAGCGAGGTCGTTGAATAGTTCTTTGCAGATTTTACCTCTATCGGTATTATTCTGAAGTTAATCTTACTATCGTTTGAAATTATAAAGTCAATTTCTATATCATTTCTGTGCTTTTCTTCACTGTACCGTGTATAGAAGTATAGTTTTTTTCCTTTAGCTGTTATCATTTGTGCAATAGCATTTTCATATATCATACCTTGGTTTATAGAAAGCTTACCGTCCATAATCTGTTTATACAAATTGTTCTCTGCAAGCTCATTCTCACTGAAAGCAAGGCTTACAAGCAGCCCTGTATCACCAAGATAGCTTTTCACAGCCGACTCGTTTTTATTGAGTGCCAACCCTACATTCGGGTCATTGCATTTATAACAAAGATTACAGATCATCGAATCGTCAAGCCAAAAAAGCGGTTCGTCATATTTGTCAAAAGTTGCATTTGAATCAATATCGCTCAGCACGATCTTTTTCTCATGAGTAGAAAGGTATGCCGGAATGTTTTCAAATATAGCCGATACCTTAGAATTATACCTTCTTGCGGCCTTTTTTATATCGTCGCGATAAAGGCTGAGAATGTCTCTTTTTTCCGTATCTGCAGCGGCAAAGTCGCGGTTTCCGTTTTTATACGCCAAAACTGCTTGCGGCATACCGCCCACAAGAATATACTCTTTGAAAAGTCTCAAGGCCTTATTATGCATAGATTTTTCAAGCGGCTCTCGTTTTTGGAAGCATTCTGATATATACTCAAGTAAAAGATTCTCACCAAGGAAAGATGAAAATTCTTGAAAATCAAGAGGATACATCCTGATCTTCCGTTCTTCTGAGGGAATCGTAATGCTTTCAACATTCTCTTTAATGGAAATTAGGGAACCGGTTTCAAGAAAGTCATAACGCCCATCAGCCACAAGATATTTGATAGCTTCTCTTGCCTTAGGAAATTTTTGAATTTCATCAAATATAATAAGGCTCTCGCGCTTATAAAGTCTTGTATTATACTCAAGAGACAGCGCTTGAAAAAACACATCCAACTCCGTCAGCTCATCAAAAAGATCACGCACCTTCTTTGAAGCTTTATTAAAATCGATTAGGATATATGATTTGTATTCATTTTTCCCGAATTCTTCGGCTACGGTGGATTTTCCAATTCGCCTTGCACCTTCTATCATAAGGGCTTTCGTTCCGTTTGCGGCTTTTTTCCATTCGCAAAGATCCTTATATATTTTCCGCTTAATTTCCACTAATAAATACCGCCTTTCTCCAGTACGCTGTTTGTATTATAGCATAATCACCAACAATACGCAAGATATAAACATCAAAAATCACCAACAATACGCATGATTCAAATATATTATATCCTAAAGGTAGCGATTTATTTAATGGTCTAATATATGATTATACTTTCAACCTTAACAGTTTCAAACTGTTCTTGCTATATTTCAAAAAATATGTCACTTAGGTATCTAAGCTGTATTCATTTAATATTTCCGTCGAAAACGGCAAAAAAATTAAATGATATTTCAGCAATAACGGAAAGTCAACATTATTCGATACTCTCACTTTTTTTCCAGCCCTTATAACAACCGAAGTCTTTTCTATGATTGCAATTGAGGTATATCGCCAACAGTGCGCAAGATATAAATGGAAAAAATACATAACAATACGCCAGATTCAACTACACTACCTTGCGTCCTGGCTGTCTGCTCGATCAGGTTCTTCTGCTTCTTCACTACGCTCTCCGTCAACAATCTCATTTTCCTTCTTACTCTATAATATCGGTTGTGATGTAGTCTACACCGATTTTCACCATTTGTTCAGCCACCTCTAAAGAATCCACCGTCCAGACGTTTATTTTAATTCCGTTTTGATGCAGTTCGTCGGCAACTTCTTTGGTAATGCTTCCGAAAAAAGCGTCAATATCTAAATGATACCGTTTCAGACGGTCTATCATGTCATGAAGATCCGGAATTTCACCAACCAGATACTGTGCGGGCTGAGTGGGATATGTTTTTCTCAAGGTAATTAAATTTTCCAGTGAAAACGAGATGAAAACAGTGTTTTCAAGATAGTCCATACCTTTTACAATATCCACAATTTCCAGAATAACTGCTTCCGTCATATTGTTTTTCAGTTCCAGCACTGCTGTCTTTTCATATGTTTTACAAATAGAAAGATACTCTTCCAAGGTCGGCATGATCAGGTCTCCACGGTTCTTTTCACCGTTCATGTCTGTCAGCCTTAGGCTGCGCAAGGTATCAAAATCCGTTTGCTCCACAGAATATTGCTCCCCGGCAACTCGGTCGGTCGTGTCATCGTGAATAATAATATATTTTCCGTCCGCTGTCCGATGCACATCTGTTTCAATTCCGAAATAGCTGCGATTTCCGGCTGCTACAAAAGCGGCTGCGGTATTCTCACGTTCAATGCCGCTCAAGCCTCTGTGGGCGATCATTTTTGTGTTTTTCTTGTTCAATTTTAACGTATCCATGCTATTCTGTCCTTTCCTGATATCGGCAATCATAAGCCGTTTTTTATTTAGAAAAGTCTGTTAACATATCGCACGCATCCATATTCTCAATGCGCTTTAATTCAAACCAGAACGTACTCCCGACACCTTTCTGACTGGTTACACCACAGGTGCCGCCATGCAGCTCGACCGTGGATTTCACGATAGAAAGTCCCAACCCGGTTCCTACTACCGCACGCTTATGGGTTTTATCCACCTTATAATAACGATCCCAAATCAGAGGCAGCTTATCCTGCTCGATTCCTTCACCGGTGTCGGTTACTGAAATGCGTACTTTATCCTCATATACCATTTGTGAAACTTCAATTTTCTTATCTTCACCGGTGTAAACGATCGCATTATTAATTAAATTATAAACAACCTGAGAAATGCGCAGCTGATCCGCTACCACATAGACGTTTTCCTGATATCGGAAGGCAATCTGATATCCGTCATGCTCTGTCAGCTTATGATATCGCTCCATTGTTTCCTGTATCGTTTCGGTCAAGGAAAAGCGTTCCAAATTTAACGTTTGCGTGCCGGATTGCAGCTTGGAAATATCCAGCATATCATTGACAAGATCGGTCAGCCGTTTTGCCTCATCAATGATAATCTGTACATTTTCCGGTGTGTTTTCGCCCGGCAAATCACGCATCACTTCACCGTAACCGGTGATCATAGTCAGGGGCGTGCGCAAATCATGAGATACGTTTGCAATTAATTCTCGCCTCAATTCTTCCGTTTTGGAAAGCTCTGTTGCGGCATAATTCAGTGTATCCCCCAGTTCGGCAATTTCCCGATAGCCATTGTTCGGAAAAGTAATATCATATTTTCCTTCCGCCAGCAGCTTTGCCGAATCATTGATCTTTTCGATCGGTCGTGCAATAAGCTTAGCAATCACCAACGACAAAATCAGTGCCAATATAATTAAAATAACTGATATCCAGATCAATTGAATCCGCAAGGTGCGAACCGTGGCATCCACCGGAGAGATCACTGCGTTGAGCATGATCATCACTTCCTGATTGTCTCGCCGCGTCAACTTCACATAAATAATGCTTTCCATTTCTTTGCGTGATTTATCGGCATCCAAATTGGTATTATTCCAACCGAATTCATTAAAAAAACGGATATCCGGCGTAACCTTTACCCTGCGTTCCAAATATTCGCCGTTATTTTTCAATGCACTTAAATAATACATCGACAATTGTCGGGCACCCAATTTATGAATCGTGCAATCCCGTGCCATTTCTTCACTGCTGATATCGGTTCCGTTCTGATCTACCACTCGAATACAAATATCATTGCTCTCGGCTATGTTAGAAATAATCGTTTCCAGATCGTCCCGCTCAATATTTTTCATTAAAGTTGCGGCACTGGAATGGATGCTGTTGGTTTTGATCATTTTATAAAAATCTTCCAAAAATACCGTTTGAAACAGCCACAATAAGCAAATGATAGCAGCGGTAAAAACAGCAAAGCAAAGAAAGACCTTCCATTTTAAGCTAAGCTTGATCCGTTTCAAAGCGGTACCCCACCCCTCTTAGTGTGACAATATACCGGCTGTAATCTCCGAGGCTTTTTCGCAGCAATTTGATATGGGTATCCAAAGTACGATCATCACCATAAAAATCATAACCCCACACTTCGGTAATGAGCCGCTCTCTTGTTAACGCAATGCCGCGATTCTTCACCAAATAAAAAAGCAGATCGTATTCCTTCGGAGAAAGGCTGAGTCTGGTGCCGTCCACACACACCGTCCTCGCCGTGAAATCAATCGACAGCCCGCCTTGTTGAAACACTTCGTTTTCCGGCTTCATGCTGCCTTTGCTTCTTTTCATGATCGCGTCCACCCGCATCATCAGTTCCCGAGGTGAAAACGGTTTCACAACATAATCATCTATTCCCAATTCAAAACCGTGTATCCGATCATATTCTTCGCCCCGGGCGGACAACATGATAACCGGCGTATCCGAAGTCTTTCGGATTTCCCGACAAGCCGAAAAGCCATCCAGTTCCGGCATCATAATATCCATAATAATGATATCAAATTTATGGTTTTTACATTTTTCCACCGCTTCCATCCCATTGGAGGCTTCGGTCACGGAATAGCCTTCAAAGTTTGCGTATTTTTTGATAATATCGCGGATCTTATCTTCATCGTCTACAACCAAAATATGATACATTGCATTTCCTCCTGATGCGTTTTTGCCTGAAATGATCTTAACACAAATATGTGATATTTTTTTGAACATTGGGAAATGTTTTACTGACTATGTCAAATACCTTTTATACTAAAATCCGATTGAAAGATTCTATCAATGTCCGAGAATGAAAGCATTTCATTAGATTTTAGTATGAAGTTGTTCGTTTTCCTCTGCATCCGGATGAGTCATTTTTCGTGTATAGCATGTCGCTTCCATCGTAGTATTTCCTAAAAGAAAAAAAGTGCAGCATACATGATCACTGTATGTCGCACCCTTTTTTAGTCGTAAATGTCCTCACAATCATTATCATCATGATCCGACATGAACTCTCTGCTGGTAACTCTTTTTAGGGTCCGCTGCTGTTCAATCATATCCGACAGCATGTTTTTAATTTCTCCCGATTTTTTGATTCTCAGAATGTCAAATTCCGGCGTGGAACGGTCGGCAGAACAACAATGAATCGTACCCAGCCCAAAAATCCGTTCGCCTAATGAACGTTTGAGCGTCACATCCATAATACGATACAGTCGAACCTCTTCTTCTTTTTTATTTAAAAAGCCTGTTTCGATCAACAATTTTTCTTCGGTCAGCGAATATTTGGTAAAAGACCACGGCAAGCCGAACAAAGTCCGTTTACGATCCTGCCAAACAATATTTACCTCCGCCATCAAAAGCACCTCCTCAAGAATTACATCATCATTATATTTCAGTATAGCAGATTTTTGACTGGATTTCCACCATTTTACAAAAAAAGAAGCCGCAAAATGCAGCTTCCTGTTTCTTATTTATACTAAAATCTGATTGAAAGCTTTCATCAATTTCCGAGGAGGAATGGTACCAGAAAAGGCAGACGACGCTGCTGGGCTGACGCCCAGCAAGGAGGATAACGCATTCTGGCGCAATTCAGGTCGGAAAGAATGAAAGCGTTTCATTAGATTTTAGTATTAGATGCTAATATTTTTTCGACCGCCGCAAGCTTTACGCAAATGCAGAAAAGCTGCATAGCAAGCTTTAATTCCTCGACCGGAGGAAACGTGGGAGAGATCCGAATATTGGAATCCTTGGGGTCCTTTCCGTATGGAAAAGTGGCGCCGACCTTGGTCAGTGTCACGCCGCCTTCTTTGCACAATTCATAGGTACGAGCCGCACAGCCCTCCAAAGTATGAAAAGACACAAAGTATCCGCCGGTCGGTTTTTGCCAGGAACCGATTTCCAACGGCGCAATTTCTTGATCCAGCATCTCCAATACCACATCAAATTTCGGTTTAATGATCGCGGCATGCTTTTCCATATGCGCGTTGATTCCGTCCAGATTTTTAAAGTATTTGACATGCCGTAATTGATTGATTTTATCAAATCCGATCGTTTGATAAAACAACTGTCCTTTCAAAAACGCCATATTTTTCTCGCTGGAAGCCATGACCGCCACGCCCGCGCCGGGAAAACTGATTTTAGAGGTAGAGGCAAAGATATATACCATATCCTCGGTCCCCCGCTTTTTGCACTCATCCATCAGATTCAGCAAGCTATCATGCTCTTTTTGCAGATGATGTACGCAATAAGCATTATCCCAAAAAATCCGGAAATCCTTTGCGGCCGGCTTTAAAGCCGCAAAACGCCGCACCGTGTCATCCGAATATGTAATGCCATCCGGATTGGAATACATCGGCACACACCAAATACCTTTAATGGAATCATCCGCCGCCACTAATTTTTCCACCGTATCCATATCGGGGCCGGTCGGCGTCATATCCACATTGATCATTTCGATCCCAAATTGCTCGGTCACCGCAAAATGGCGGTCATATCCCGGAACCGGACATAAAAATTTCACTTTATCCAGCTTGCACCAAGGCGTACCATCCGCCTGTGTACCGAAAGACATTGCTTTTGCAATAGCATCATACATTAAATTCAAGCTGGAATTTCCGCCGATAAACAGCTCGCTTGCTTTCACGCCCAGCATCTGCGCAAACAGCTCTTTCGCCTCGGGAATACCATCCAATCCACCGTAATTCCGAACGTCCATGCCATCCGATGCTTTCATAACATCCTTGCTGCTCAGGCAATCTAAGATTTCCATGGACAAATCCAACTGATCTGCCCCCGGTTTTCCACGGGACATATCCAACTTGAGGTTTTTTGCCTTAAATTCTGCATATTGCATTTCAAGAGCAGATTTCTCTTTCTGTAACTGCTCTTTTGACATTGACTGATATCCTGCCATCCGTATATCCTCCCGAACAATTTCTCTATTGTTTATTATATGCGTTCGATTTGATTTTTGCAAGTGTTTTTTAAAAATCCTGCATAATTTATAAGAATCGCCCCGAAAGCAATCTAATTTCAGTTAGATTTTTCTTCACAATGAATTAAGTCACCGAATGATTATGCAAAACCGTCAAGCAGCCACTGCTGTCTGACGGTTTCCTTTCCGTTATTTATACTAAAATCTAATGAAACGCTTTTATTCTTTCCGGCCTGAATTGCACCAGAATGCGTTATCCTCCTTGCTGGGCGTCAGCCCAGCGGCGTCGTCTGCCTTTTCTAGTACAATTCATCCTCGGAAATTGATGAAAGCTTTCAATCAGATTTTAGTATTACCAAGGCGGATCATTTCGTCAATGGCGTGTTTTGCCTTTAACCGTACTTCTTCCTCAAGGCATATCTCCTGACCGCCCTGCCCAAGCATTGCATGGTAAACATCAGTCAGCGTAGTCATCCGCATATCGGGGCAAATGAGTCCTTTGGAAAGAAGATAAAAATGCTTGTCCGGACGTTTCGCCGCCAAATAATTTCTCACTGTATTCTCCGTGCCGACAATGCAATCGTCTTCACTGTCTAAAGCATACCGAATAATATCGGCGGTCGATCCGATCACATCCGCAAATTGCAGCACCTCGGCCGGCAATTCCGGATGCATCAGTACCTTCGCGTGCGGATGCAGTGCCACCGCCGCTTTGCATTCGTCGACCGTAACCGCATTATGTACCGGACAATAACCGTTCCACAAAACGATATTCTTTTCGGGAAGCTGCTTTTGAATATAGGAACCTAGGTTTTGATCGGGAATAAACAAAATGTTTTTCTCTTTCAGACTGCTCACGATTTTCAACGCGCTCGAAGAAGTTACGCAAACATCGGCTACCGCCTTTAATTCGGTGGTAGTATTGACATAAGCCACTACCTTGTGATCGGGGTGTTCCTGTTTATATGCCAAAACACGCGCAGGACTGATTTGTTCCGCCATCGGGCAGGTAGCTTCCGCCATCGGCAGGATCACCTTTTTTTCAGGTGATAAGATTTTAACGGTATCCGCCATAAAACGAACGCCGCATAAAACCACCGTACTTTGCGGCATATCCTTTGCCACGACGCTCAACTTAAAGGAATCACCCGTCTGATCGGCGATCTCTAAAATATCAACCGACTGATAACTATGCGCCAGGATTGCGATATCCTTTTCTTGCTTTAATTGTTGAATTTTTTGCTGGAGCGTTTCTTTCATGATGATGCACATTCCTCTCTGGACTTTGATCGTAAGATTCAATGAAGATGATAGCTTTGCCGACAGAATGCCGCCAACCTGCTTTTGATAACATTATACCGTATTTTTTATAAAAAGCAACCCCATTACCGAGCGATCATGCTGTAATGGGGTGAGATTATTGCGCTTGCTTATCGTTCGTTTGTAAGCCCAAGCGGTCGACATCCACATGAATGTCATATTGCAAAGAAACATCGGAGATTTTTTCCGGCCAGTTGTCCTGTATCTTTTTCCACTGTTCCCCGCTTTTCTGTTTGATTCTGGCGCCGAAGTTCAAAACGTCGGCATGATAAGCCAAAGCCACACGGGAAAATGCCGACTCACATTGATTGCGTATCGTTTGTTCTGCCGCTTGTTCGATTTGTATCAAATCGTCCTCATAAAAAGAAAACTGTGTTTTTAAGCTCATCTCATTGATTTTTCCGACCGCTTGCACCGTCACCCGAAACATCATTTTTCCGTTTGCGATCTCGGGAGTCATTTTGGTTCTGCTGCTGTAAATTTGAAGCGACACCTGTTCTGTTTCACCATTCGTACTGTTCCGATAAGGAATAACGAGTAATGTTTCCTTTACCTTGTCGGACATCCACACCAGTCCGCGCGTTTCATCTTCATCCAAATTTCCGACCCATTTTCCGTTTTTCAGCACCACAGAACCTTTGATCCGCGCCAAATGACTTTTTTCAATCTGTTGGTCCATTGATTCCGAAGAATCTTGATCTGCATTTTCCCCGGTCAGTGCAATTGTAGGGAGGGTAACACATCGGGACTCATTATAAAACGACGTAATGACATCCATTAATTTTGTTTGCATAACACTGCCGTTTTTGCTGTAATTTTCTATCATGTTTTCTAATGATTCCGCCGGTATAATCCCCTGCTGAATATTTGCATTCAAGATTTCCTCCGCTGTCCCCTCCGCCGCCATGACATATATGCTCGGGCGTGACTGATACCCCGAATTAAAAAAAGGCAGTATATCAGCTACCCCCTTTTTCACAGTGGATTCTCCGATTACTAAAAGGCGATTATGCCCGTAAAAGATCTGTCTGCCTTGTTCCAACGTTGCTTGCTGTATGGCATCTGAAACAGTCTTCCCCTCCGCTATGATCATTTTTGCGTTCTGCGGGCCGGTATTCATTTCGTTCGCGCCGTCTCCGCCCTCAGGCGAAAATATCTGCAGGGAAACGCGGTATCCGTTGTTGACAGCATCCACACCGATTGCCTGCACAATAGCCCGTTCATTCAGTTC
>JAQXIB010000177.1 GCA_029007575.1 Clostridiales bacterium
TAAAGACGGCACCGAAATAATTGGCAACCGCACCAAGTGTAAGGTGGTCAAGAATAAGGTGGCGCCGCCCTTTAAGGAAGCAGAGTTTGATATTATGTACGGCACCGGCATCTCCCATGAGGGAGAACTGCTGGACATGGCGGTAGATATGAAGATCATCAACAAGAGCGGCTCTTGGTTCTCCTATAAAGGCGAGCGTTTGGGACAGGGCAGAGATAATATCAAGCTTTATTTGAAACAGAATCCTGCTGTTTGCGATGAAATCGAGAAGCTGGTGATGGAGCAGGCAATGAAAGAAATTTCCGATGCAAAAGAAGCTGCCGCGAACGGAACAAAAGCGCCTTCTACCAGATCAAAGTCGAAATCCAAGTCCCAAAATGACGATGAAGACGGCGAAGTTTATGTTGACGAAGAGCAAGAATTTGCAAGGTCTGTCCGCCGCAATTCTTCGGTGGAAGTCGAGCCGGATGAAGCGGATTTTGAATAATCATGAAAATCACCGCAATTGAGAAAAACAAAGGCTCCCGCTATACCATCTATGTTGACGATGATTACTGGTACATTTTGGATTATGAGCTGATCGTGATGAATGGGCTGCGGGTCGGGCTGGAATGCGACGAGGCGTTTTTGGAGGATCTGCGAGATCAGGCAGAGCGGCGAAAGGCGAGAGAGCGTGCCTTTTATCTGCTGGAATATCGTGACCATACCCGCAAGGAACTGGTAGATAAGCTTGTCAAATCGGTTTCTCCCGAAATCGCAGAGCAAACGGCAGACCGCATGGAAGAATTGGGCTATCTGGATGACAGAAAATATGCCAAGAAATATGCCGCCGTGCTGTTGGAACAGAAAAAACTGTCAAAGCGGGCAGCGCTCTACAAGATGCAGCAAAAAGGAATTGATCGGGCGCTGGCGGAGGAAATTTTTGCCGATATGGACATTGATCCCCGAGAACAGATCAGAGAACTGATCGAGCAGAAATATGAACGGTATTTGGTGGATCGCAAGGGCTTGCAAAAAACAGTGAGTGCGCTCATGCGGCTGGGGTACAATTATTATGACGTAAAAGATGTCGTACGGGAATATTATGAGGAAGAGTAAGAAATTGGCACTTGAAAGAACGAAGGCGGCATAACAATGTTTTTTAAGTCTATTCGGTTAAATAAGAAAACAGTGCTTTCGACCTTGGTGTTTTGCGCACTATACAGTGTTGTTTTTGCGCTGATAGAAAGTATCGGTTACGCTTTGCCGTGTTTTTGGAATGACATAGAAATGCAACGGCTGATAAACGGTCTTGTGGTTTCCATATTGACGTTTCCATTGCTCTGCGGATATATTCAATTTATGCTGTCACCGCAGGGAAACCATTGCAAGTCTTTTTTAGAAACAGATGGAAAAATTTGATATCGCTTTATGCTTTCATTGTTTTCCCGTTTGCAGTGTGTTCTGGGGTGACCAAATATCTAACCAATACTTATCATGGCGGACCGCCGGCTTTACAAATCACCAAAGTCATATTGAGCGGCATTTCGCTTTACTTTTGGATTGTCGGAATTGTTATGCTGGTTTCGGTGGTCGTTGCTCCGAACAGCAGTTTCAAACAGCAATTTGTTCAAGCCAATCGGTTGATTGGGAAAAAGATAAAGTATATTCTGCTGATCGAACTGCTCTATGCCGTTGCTTCTTTGGCGCCGCTGCTAATCAGTATATTATATTATTCGGCAAACGAGCCCGAGTGGCTGTTGTATGAAGTATTATCATATCCCTTTATGTATGGGTTGGGACTGATTGTTTGGCCGGTATATTACCAGTATTATGCCAATCTAATTCGACATAATCAAGAGACGGCCGACAATTTGTATTGTGATTAAAAAATAGCTTGTTTAAGATGAAAGGAAAAATTTTCATGGAGAAAAAGTCCGTAAAAGTCGGAATGGTATCATTGGGATGCCCGAAAAATCAGGTGGATGCCGAAATTTTGCTGGCAATGATTCAAGATGCCGGATATGAATTGACCAATGAAGCGGGGCTTGCCGATGTGGTCATTGTCAATACCTGCGGTTTTATCGAAAGCGCCAAGCAGGAATCGATCGAAAACATACTGGAATTTTGTCAGCTCAAGCAGGAAGGGCAGATCAAATGTGTCATCGTTACCGGCTGTTTGGCGGAACGGTATCGGGATGAAATTCGAAAAGAGATTCCCGAGGCAGACGTGGTGCTTGGACTGGGCTCCAATAAGGAGATTGTGAATGCGATCAAAAGGGCTTTGTCGGGAGAGCATTTTGCCTGCTACGGCGAGAAAAATAAACTGCCGATGGAAGGCAGAAGGGTGTTGACTACCCTCCCGTATTACGCATATTTGAAGATCGCGGAAGGGTGTGATAATTGTTGCAGTTATTGCGCCATTCCGCAGATTCGCGGCAGGTTCCGCAGTCGGACGATGGAGGATATTCTCGACGAGGCGAAAGATTTGGCAAAGCGCGGCGTCAAAGAATTGGTGGTGGTCGCGCAGGATACGACGCGTTACGGTGAAGATCTGTATGGAAAATCGATGCTTCCCGATTTATTGGCGAAGCTTTGCGAAATAGACGGTTTTGTGTGGATACGAACGTTGTACAGCTATCCGGAGCGTATTACCGATGAATTGCTGGACGTGATTGCCCGCGAGGATAAGCTGGCAAAATATCTGGATATTCCGTTGCAGCACTGCAATCAGGAAGTTTTAAAAGCGATGAACCGAGTCGGAAATCGGGAATCCCTGACCGCATTGATGCAAAAAATCAGACAGCGCATTTCCGGAGTCACGCTGAGGACAACTTTAATTGCCGGTTTCCCGGGAGAAACAGAAGAAAACTTCGCGGAATTGATGGAATTTGTGAAAGAAATCAGATTTGAACGGTTGGGTTGCTTTGCTTACTCTGCGGAGGAAGGCACTCGTGCGGCAAAAATGGAGAATCAGATTCCGGAAGAAATCAAGCAGCAGCGTGCAGATCATATCATGGAACAGCAAATGTTTATTAATGAGCAGAATAATCAAGCGGAAATCGGGAAGATCAAGCGAACGGTGGTAGAGGGGTACGATAAGTACGGCTCTGTGTATTTCGGACGCACCGAAGGAGATGCGCCGGATATCGATGGGAAAATATTTTTCAGTTCGGAGAAGCCTTTGAAGATGGGCGAGTTTGTTGACGTATTGGTAGAAGATGTGCTGGATTATGACTTAATCGGCAGGGTTACCGATTAATACCGCATCGTTTTGACGCAGGATGCCGGCGGACGCAGTCTTCCGGAGCAAGTTAAGAAGAAAAGAGGCTTTTGTATTGAACACACCAAATAAGCTGACTGTATTGAGAATCTGTCTGGTGCCGATTTTTGTACTGTTCCTTTTGTGGACAAATCTTCCGTATCATTATATCTGGGCTTTGCTGGTCTTTGCAGCTGCATCAGTGACCGATGCGATTGACGGGCATCTGGCTCGGAAACATCATTTAATTACCGATTTTGGTAAATTTTTGGATCCGCTTGCCGATAAAATTCTGGTCGTTTCAGCGCTTATCTGCTTTGTGGAGATGGATCTGTGCAGCGCGGTGGTAGTTGTGATTGTCATAGCCAGAGAATTTTTGGTATCGGCGCTTCGATTGGTAGCGGTGGGAGACGGAAATGTCATCGCGGCAAGCATATGGGGAAAAGTAAAAACAATTTCTCAGATGATTGCGGTGATTTATGTCTTACTTTACTGTGTGGCAGGTACCTTTGCAACGTCGTCTTGGGATTTTGCCATGGCTATAGGAAAATGGATTGCGGAAATTTTGCTGTGGGGATCTACCGTCCTTACCATCATTTCGGGAGCCGATTATCTTTGGAAAAATCGAAGCTGTATCAATTCGGCAAAATGACGGCAAGAAATTAGAAAAAATGTGTTGACAAAAAACGGGAATGATGATATAATAAATAAGCTGTAAACAGCTTATTTGCGGTCGTGGCGGAATGGCAGACGCGCTACCTTGAGGTGGTAGTGAGGCATCCTCGTGGGGGTTCAAG
>JAQXIB010000178.1 GCA_029007575.1 Clostridiales bacterium
CGATCATTTATGCTGGTTGATACCGGCGGTATTGAGCCGAAAACGGATGACGTCATTTTGTCGCAGATGAAACGGCAGGCAGAACTTGCTGTGGAACGGGCGGATGTGATTATATTAGTGGTAGATATCCGTTCGGGCGTGACTGCTACCGACGCGGATGTGGCGGCGATGCTGCAAAAAAGCGGCAAACCGATTGTGTTATGCGTCAATAAATGCGATAATGTCGGAGCGCCGGAAGCGGACTTTTATGAGTTTTACAATTTGGGACTCGGTGATCCGATTGCGGTTTCGGCGGCGCATGGACACGGCACCGGTGACTTGCTGGATGCGGTGTTTGAGCACTTTGATGACTCCGAGGAAGAAGACTATACAGAGGAATATATTAAGGTCGCCATTATCGGGAAGCCCAATGTCGGAAAATCTTCTTTGATCAACCGCCTTGCCGGAGAGGAACGGGTGATTGTTTCCAATATAGCCGGAACGACAAGAGATGCGGTGGATACCGTGGTAGAAAACCAATATGGAAAATATGTGTTTATCGATACCGCAGGCATCAGGCGGAAATCAAAGGTGACCGGCAATATTGAGCGATATAGCGTCCTTCGTTCTTATATGGCGGTCGACAGAGCGGATGTATGCTTGATTTTGATTGATGCGGTAGAAGGCTTTACCGAGCAGGACAGCAAGGTGGCAGGATATGCCCATGAACAGGGGAAAGGCTGTATCGTCGCAGTCAACAAATGGGATGCCGTCGAAAAAGACGACCGTACGATGAACGAATATCGGAAGAAGCTGGAAAACGATTTTTCCTTTATGTCCTATGTTCCGTTTATTTTTATTTCTGCTAAGACAGGACAGCGGACTGAAAAATTGTTTGAACTGATCAAGTATGTCAATGATCAGAATTCGATGCGGATTTCCACCGGTATGCTCAATGACCTGTTGGCAAACTGCACGGCGAGGGTACAGCCGCCGTCCGATAAAGGAAAACGGTTGAAAATTTATTATATCACTCAGCCGTCAACCAAACCGCCGACCTTTGTTGCCTTTGTGAATAAATCGGAATTGTTTCATTTTTCTTATCAGAGATATATCGAAAACCAAATTCGTGAGACTTTCGGCTTGGAAGGAACGCCGATACGGTTTATTGTGCGTCAGCGAGATGAAAAGTAATATCAAGTGTTAAAGATTTTATTCTCACAGCATTCGTTGTGAGAATAAATCAGCTTTTTGATTTGTGCCGTAGACATTACTTAAGGAGAGAAAATATTTTATGCAGAACATATGGATGATCGTTTTATCAGTTGTTTTAGCGGCAATTTGCGCTTATTTACTGGGCAGTATCAATTCCGCGATTATCGTTTCAAAATTATTTGCCAAAAAAGATATTCGGGATTTCGGCAGCGGAAATGCGGGGCTTACCAATGTGCTTCGTACTTTCGGCAAAGGGCCGGCAGCAATTGTTTTAGTCGGTGATTTTATGAAAGGCGTTCTCTCCGTGATAATCGGAAACCTCTTGTTTCGGTATGTGGGCGGGGTAGAGGGGTTCATGCTAGGCGGATATATTGCGGCGATTTTTGCTGTACTCGGTCATATCTTTCCGGTGTTTTACGGCTTTAAGGGCGGAAAAGGAATATTAGTCACTGCCGGTGTCATGGTCGTGTTAGATCCGCTCGTGCTGTGTGTGATACTCGGAACCTTTATTATTGTCGTTCTGATTTCCAAAATTGTTTCACTTGGTTCGGTGGCAGCGGCTATTGTGTATCCTTTTGCAACGCTGGGAATCGGGTTGCTGAAGCATCGCAGTACACCGTTTATTGATGCGGCTCTTGCACTTTTGATTTCTGTTCTGGTGATTTATATGCATCGGGCGAATATTAAGCGATTGCTCAATCATACCGAGCCGAAATTGGGGCAGAAAAAAGAAAATTCATAACCGGATAGAGAAACGAAAGAAGGGTTTGTTTTGGCAAATATATTTATTCTCGGATCGGGCGGCTTTGGAACAGCATTGGCTGTTATGGCGCATAAATACGGTCAGCAGGTCACTCTTTGGTCTGCTTTTCAGGAGGAAATTGACGACATTCGTTTCCATGGAGAAAATAAGAAGAAATTGCCGGGAGTCGCCGTGGATTTGTCCATCGATCTGACTTCGGATATTACCGGAGTTCAAAATGCCGATATTGCAATTATTGCCGTTCCTTCGTTTGCGATTCGCAGCGTTGCAAAGCAGTTGGCGGGTGTGATCTCTCCTCAGACGATCGTGGTCAATGTCGGAAAGGGCTTGGAAGCCGATACGCTCAAGCGGTTTTCGGAAGTGATAGCAGAAGAATTGCCGAACAATGCGGTAGTAGTATTGTCCGGCCCTTCTCATGCCGAGGAAATTGCACGTGGAGTACCGACCACGATTGTAGCATCCTCGAAATGCCGCAAAAGCGCGGAATATATTCAGGAGCATCTGGGCAATGAAACCTTGCGAATTTATGTAAACGATGATATGATCGGCGTAGAACTCGGCGGCGCTCTAAAAAATATTATTGCGCTTTGCGCCGGTATCTGCGACGGGATGAGCTTGGGAGATAATGCCAAAGCGGCGCTGATGACGCGGGGACTGGCGGAAATCGCTCGGCTTGGTACGGCAATGGGCGCCAAAGCGGAAACCTTTGCCGGACTTGCCGGCGTGGGGGATCTGATCGTGACCTGCACCAGTATGCACAGCAGAAATCGGCGTGCGGGCATTTTGATCGGGCAGGGCTTGACGGCGGAAGAAGCGGCAGATCGAGTCGGTATGGTGGTTGAGGGAATCAATGCCACCAAAGCGGCTTATCAGTTGGCGAAAAAGCAGCAGATCGAGATGCCGATCGTGGAACAGTTGTATGCCGTGCTTTTTGAACATGCGGATATCCGTCAGGCGTTAAAAAAGCTGATGGGAAGACCGCAGCGTCATGAAAATGAATCGGTGTGGTTGGAGAAATAATACTAAAATCTAATGAAACACTTTCAATTAGATTTTAGTATAACATAAAAAAAGGCAAACGATTTTGATCGCTTGCCTTTTTTAGATAAAACAAAAACAGTCCGTTACGGACTGTTTCGCCAGCTATATTCTATTATATAGCACGGGTTACTTTATCAGAGCGTAAGCAACGAGTGCAGGCATAGATATGACAAGGTTTGCCATTAACAACTGCTTTAACACGTTTTACATTAGGTTTCCAAGTTCT
>JAQXIB010000179.1 GCA_029007575.1 Clostridiales bacterium
CCTTTTGTCGGTAAATAGTGGTATAATAGTCTTACAAGCTGTCACCGGCAGCTTGTAAGACGGATAAGTGAATTTTATAGTCTACAAGACAGGAGGTTATTTCTATGGATGTTCAGGTAGGCGATATTCTGCAAATGAAAAAAAGTCATCCTTGTGGTGAAAATAACTTTCTCGTTTTGCGAGTCGGTATGGATTTTAAAATCAAATGCGTCAAATGCGGCAGGCAGGTTATGCTTCCCCGCGCAAAAGTAGAAAAAAACATTAAAAAAATTATGCGTGGCTAGCCTTTCGGGGCTATACATTATTTATTACAAATATCATTGACACGGCTATTCGCCAGTCGATTTTTCCCAAGCGGCGCAATAGCCTCTTTATTGAAACAGATAAAAATATCAAAAGGATGGCAATCATATGTTTGATAAATTAAAAAATGCAGAAATAAAATTTGAAGAAATCAATCAAAAATTAATGGATCCCGACATAATCAGCGACAATGAACAATATAAAAACTTAATGAAGGAATATAAAACACTATCGCCGCTGATTGAAAAATACCGTGAATATGTCAAAGCGCAAAAGAGCTTTGACGAGGCCAAGGAATTATTGGATAACGGCGGTCTGGACAAGGATTTTAAAGAAGTCGTACAGGAAGAATACGAAGAAAGTAAAGAGAAGATGGAACATCTCACCAACGAAATTCGGATTTTACTGCTTCCCACCGATCCGAATGATGAGAAAAACGTTATCGTTGAAATCCGCGGCGGCGCCGGCGGAGAAGAAGCCGCCCTATTTGCCAACAGCCTCTTTCGTATGTATTCCATGTATGCAGAATCCAAGGGTTGGAAAACGGAAGTGCTGAATTTAAATGCAACCGAGTTAGGCGGCATCAAAGAAATCAGCTTCAGCATAGAGGGCGAAGGTGCTTATTCCAGGTTAAAATTCGAAAGCGGTGTGCATCGTGTACAGCGCGTTCCGGAAACCGAATCCAGCGGCAGAATTCACACATCCACCGTTACGGTCGCAGTATTGCCGGAAGCGGAAGAAGTGGAATTTGAGATCAATCCCGCCGATTTGCAGATTGATACCTACCGTTCCGGCGGCGCCGGCGGACAACACGTAAACAAAACCGAATCCGCTATCCGTATCACCCACCTGCCGACCGGCGTAGTCGTCGAGTGTCAGGATGAACGCAGCCAGTACAAAAACAAGGACAAAGCTATGAAAATTCTTCGTTCTCGTTTATATGAGGCAAAAATGCGGGAGCACAACGAGAAAATTGCTTCTGAGAGAAAATCTCAGGTCGGTACCGGAGATCGTTCCGAACGCATCCGTACCTACAATTTTCCGCAAGGGCGCTTAACCGATCACCGGATCGGATTGACATTATACCGGCTGGAAGAAAACCTCAACGGCAATCTGGACGAACTGATCGACGCATTGGTCACGGCGGATCAAGCCGCCAAGCTTTCTGCCGAAGAATAATACGTTCCATACCGGATCAGCCCGACAAAAGGATATCTCTATCCGAGAAAGGAAAGTCTTTTTCATGGCGTTTCATACCATCATTGTTCCGCCTGATACAGAACAGATCAATCATGCGGCGGCGTTGCTTAGTGCAGGCGAAGTGGTGGGCATTCCCACCGAAACCGTCTACGGTTTAGCCGCTGACGCTTATAATCCCGATGCAATCAAAAAAATATTTCTTGCCAAAGGACGTCCGCAGGACAATCCCCTGATTGTCCACATTGACAGTCTGGATATGCTGCCGGAGCTGGTTTTAAGCATACCCGACACTGCAAAACGACTTGCGGAAAAGTTTTGGCCCGGTCCCTTGACGATGATATTTCCAAAATCAGAGCGCGTTCCTATGGAAACGACCGGAAACTTAAACACCGTTGCTGTTCGTATGCCCTCTCATCCGATCGCGCGCCAAATCATCCATGCCTGCGGCTTTCCGCTTGCCGCTCCTTCTGCCAACCTATCCGGCAGTCCCAGTCCTACCACCGCCGAACACGTACTGAACGATATGAACGGACGAATCCCGTTGATCATAAACGGCGGCGAATGCGAAATCGGCGTGGAATCCACCGTTATTTCGGTATCTGAAGACCGCGTCCGCGTGCTGCGCCCCGGCGGGATCACGGTATCTATGCTGCGCACCTGCGTGGAAAATGTGGAAATAGACAACGGCGTACTCCATATGATCGCCAACGATGTGAAAGTATCTTCACCTGGAATGAAGTATAAGCATTATGCGCCGAAAGCAAAAGTCATCATTCTGGACGGCAGCCGTCAAGCCTTTGCCGATTATGTGAACAATCATTCACCTTCCAATGTGCAAGACACTTATGCTCTGCTGTTTGACGGAGAAGAAAATCTGGTATCTATTCCTGCCTTGTCCTACGGCGCAGTTCATGACGGACTTTCACAGGCTCATGGCTTATTTGCCAGCCTACGCAAATTGGATGAGTTAAACGCCAAACTCGTTTATGCGCGATGTCCGGAAAAAGACGGCGTAGGGCTGGCGGTATACAACCGATTGTTGCGTGCCGCAGGATTTGATGTGATCACGCTTGACAAAACAAATGCTCCATCTGAAAACAAAAAGGAGGAATAAGTAGTCATGTTGGTGATCGGTCTTACCGGATCCTCCGGCAGCGGGAAATCCACTGTTTCACAATTTCTGCTGGAACAAGGATTTGCTGTAATTAATTGCGACTCGGTTGCACGTGATGTGGTACGCGTCGGCTCCCCTTGCCTGGCAGCAATTATCGACACGTTTGGCGAAACAGTGCGTGGCATTGACGGAACATTAAACCGCCGCGTATTAGCGGATATCGTTTTTCACGACAAAAATAAGCTTGAAAAACTAAACAGCATTATGTATCCGCAAATCATAGCTGACCTCAAAGAGCAAATCCATCAATATCGAGCAAACCAAACCGAATTTGTCATATTGGATGCTCCGACTTTGTTTGAAAGCGGCGCTGATTCCCTCTGCAATTGTACGATCAGTGTCATCTCCAACGATACCCTTCGCATAAAAAGAATCATGGAACGGGATAATATAGACGAAGCCATGGCTACCAGCCGCTTGCGTTCTCAGCATCCGAATGAATTTTATACCCAACGTTCGGACTATGTCATTCAAAATACAGGCAGCCTTGCACAACTGAAACAACAAACACAGGATTTAGTTTTAAAGCTTCGAAGCAGGAGGGATTATGGCTAAATCAAAAAAGAAAAAAGGGCTACTCTTTCTATTTATCGTTCTCATTCTGACAATAGTAGGCTTGGCTTTTCTGCCGAATTATATTTTAAAAAAGCTTTATCCCATCGGATTTACCGAATATGTGGAACAATATGCCGAAGAATATGACATGGACAAACATTTTATTTATGCCGTCATCTATGCCGAAAGCCGTTTTGATCCGAATGCGGTTTCCCATCTCGGTGCCTCCGGTCTGATGCAGCTTATGCCGGATACCTTTGACTGGATCAAGTACCGCATGAAGGATACCAGAGAATTATCCTACGAAAAAGACGTTTTCGATCCCGAGATCAATATCCAGTACGGTACCTATCTATTATCCTTATTGCTGGAGGAATTCGGTGACCGAGATGTTGCCGTCATGGCATATCACGCCGGCAGAGGAAACGTACAAAAATGGCTGGATAATTCCAAATATTCTGACGACGGAAAAACCATTCATACCATTCCCTATGAGGACACAAAAAAATATGTAAACAGTATCAACAAGGCATACAAAATATACACCAAACTATATAAAAATTAACATCGAAAGGATTCTGAGTATCATGGATAAAAAAAGTGCAGGCAATACCCTGAAAGAGCAATTATTTCTGGAACACAAAAACGGCGGTCTGCTGTTGGACGATTCGGAGCTTGCTAAAGCAGATGCTTTTTGCGAAGATTACAAGGCGTTTTTAGATGCTTCCAAAACAGAGCGGGAAGCGGTGGAATACACCATAGCGCTTGCAGAAAAAAACGGTTTCGTTCCCTTTGAATACAAAAAACGCTATCAAGCCGGTGACAGAGTGTATTACAATAACCGCGGAAAAGCGGTGATTCTCGCCACCTTCGGTACCGAACCCATCGAAAACGGCGTGATGATCGCCGCGGCGCATATCGATTCTCCCAGATTGGATCTAAAGCCAAGACCGCTCTACGAGGATAACGAATTGGCTCTTTTCAAAACCCACTATTACGGTGGAATCAAAAAGTATCAGTGGACAGTAATTCCGCTTGCATTGCATGGCGTGATCTGCAAAAAGGATGGCAGCAAGGTGACCATCAACATCGGTGAGGCCGATACCGATCCGGTATTTTGCGTCAATGACTTACTGCCTCATCTCGCCACGGATCAGATGAAACGCACCCTCAACGAGGGCGTCAAAGGCGAGGAACTGAATATCTTAGTAGGCTCCCGTCCATTCAAGGATGATGATGCAAGTGAACGGGTGAAATTAAACATTTTGAATATCCTGAATCAAAAATACGGTATCACAGAAAGCGATTTCCTGTCTGCCGAATTGGAAGCAGTACCAAACTACAAAGCACGCGATTTAGGATTCGACCGCAGTATGATTGCTTCGTACGGTCATGATGATCGTGTCTGCGCTTACACCGCTTTAATGGCGGCAATCAACTGTACCAAGCCTGCCAAAACAACTGTAACGGTACTGGCTGACAAAGAAGAAACCGGCAGCGAAGGCAATACCGGCTTACAGTCCTCTTATCTGAAATACTTTATTGCTGACCTTGCAGAGCCGTTCGGTGTGAACGGAAGAACGGTATTATCCCATTCCAAATGTCTGTCCGCCGATGTGAATGCCGCGTTTGATCCGACGTTTGCTGACGTCAATGAAAGAAACAACTGCGCTTACCTCAATTACGGTGTCGTCATCACCAAATATACCGGTGCAAGAGGCAAATCGGGCACTTCGGACGCATCTGCCGAATACGCCGGAGAGATCCGCGCTTTATTGGACAGCAAAAATGTAGTATGGCAGACCGGTGAATTGGGAAAGGTCGATCAGGGCGGCGGCGGAACTGTAGCTGCATATATCGCCAATTTAGATGTTGATGTGATTGATTTAGGTGTACCGGTATTATCCATGCACGCGCCTTACGAAGTAGTATCAAAAATTGACGTTTACATGGCATATCGAGCCTTCTATGAGTTTTTCTGCAAATAATAATTGAAAATTAAATCAGAAAAGAAGCGGCACGACTGCTTCTTTTCTGATTTGTATTTCTTGAATGGAGGTACATAACTATGACGCAAAAAATAACCGATTACATGAAAGACCACATCGTTTATTTTGATGGAGCAATGGGAACCATGGTGCAAAAGCATGGTTTAAAAGCCGGGGAAAATCCCGAGCTGTTTTCTCTGACTCATCCTGATGTCATCACCCAAATCCACCGCAGCTATTTAGAGGCAGGAGCCAATATTTTGACTGCAAATACCTTTGGCGCTAATGCACATAAGCTGGCTTCTTCCGGACACTCACCTGCCGAGATCATCACTGTCTCGATCGCAATCGCGAAAAACGTCGCACAAAACAATGCTTATGTCGCGCTGGACATCGGCCCGATCGGAGAATTGCTGGAGCCGATGGGAACGCTCTCTTTCGACGATGCTTATGATATCTTTCGTGAAGAAGTCATTGCCGGTGAAAAAGCCGGCGCGGACCTGATCTTAATTGAAACCATGGCAGACCTATACGAAATCAAAGCGGCGATCCTGGCCGCAAAAGAAAATACCGATCTACCTGTTTTTGTGACATTAACGGTAGAAGAAACCGGCAGGACCTACACCGGATGCGATCCGGAAGCATTTGTCGTATTAGCAGAGGGATTGGGTGTTGACGCCATCGGACTCAACTGCTCACTCGGACCGGTACAAATGCTGCCGCACTTGAAACGATTATTGTCGCTGACCTCTCTGCCGGTCATTTTTCAGCCGAATGCGGGACTGCCCAAGGTCGTTGACGGCAATACGACATACGATATCACGCCCGAACAATTCGGTATTTGTCAGAACGAAGCCGTTTCAGCAGGTGCCTGCATTGTCGGCGGCTGCTGCGGCACCAATCCCGATTACATCGCGCAGGTGGTATCCAACACCGAAAGCCTATCTCCTATCTCCAACTCGAAGGCAAAAGCAGACAAGTTATGTACGCCCACCAAAGCGATATCACTTACAGCAGATACAGTGATCGCCAACAACGAAAT
>JAQXIB010000180.1 GCA_029007575.1 Clostridiales bacterium
TTGACAATATTGGCAAGCTCGGCGCCTGAAGCGCCCGAAGCCATACGGGCGATCTGTGCGAAGTCTACCTCAGGTGCAATTTTGATCTTCTTTGCATGAACTTTCAGAATCTCTTCCCGACCTTTCAGATCAGGCAGTTCCACAGGAACCCGGCGATCAAAACGACCGGGACGGGTAAGGGCGGGATCCAACGTTTCGGGACGATTGGTAGCTGCCAGAATGATGACTCCGGTATTGCCTTCAAACCCATCCATTTCGGTGAGAAGCTGATTTAAGGTTTGCTCGCGTTCATCATTGCCGCCCACTCGTCCGTCACGCTTGCCGCCGATCGCATCGATTTCATCGATGAAAACAATACAGGGAGCTTTTTCTTTTGCCTGTTTGAAGAGGTCGCGCACCTTAGAAGCACCCATGCCGACAAACATTTCAACAAATTCCGAGCCTGACATCGAGAAAAACGGCACGTCCGCTTCACCGGCAACAGCTTTTGCCAGCAAGGTTTTACCGGTGCCGGGAGGGCCTACAAGAAGGATTCCTTTCGGCATAGAAGCGCCGATTTCGGAATATTTGTTTGGGTTGTGCAGATAATCTACGATTTCCGCAAGATTTTCTTTTGCTTCATCTTCACCGGCTACATCGGTAAATTTGATACCGTTGGAAGATTTCACATACACCTTAGCGTTGCTCTTGCCCATATTGAACATCATGGAATTCGGTCCGCCGCCTGCTTTTTTCATGAGCTGTCTGGTCATAAGCTGACCGAGCCCGATAAATATGACGATCGGCAGGATCCATGTCAGCAAAAAGCTGAGAATGGGCGATGTTTCCTCTATGATTTCACTGGAAAACACAGCCCCCGATTCGTGCAGGCGGTCGATCAACCCGGGATCATCCATCGGTCCGGTTTTGTAGATTTGCTTGTTTTCTTTGTCTGTAAAGACAATCTGATTATTCTGAATATCCACCTGACCGATATTTTTTTCCTCGGTCATGTCCATAAATGTTCCGTAATCCACCTCTTTAATCTGGCGCTGTGCAATGTAAGGCATCGCAATCAAATTAAACAGAAAGATGACAAGCAGCACAATGCCGTAATAAAAGATAAGCGGCTTTTTGGGTTTTTGTACTTCGTTCATAATGATATCCTCCCTATGCGCCCGACTGCAGCTAAGCGTAAGACAGGCACGTTTTATCAATGTATATTTAAGAACAATCGCAAACAGGATTGCCTCTATTCTTCGGTATCATCCTGAAATTAAGATGATATGATCGAAAAATATACACAACTCAACATCGATATCTTGATTATATTGTATTCCAATCAGCTAAGGGTGTCAAGATATACATGTTCTCTGTTTGTTATTTGCTTGTCCAAAAGCCGAAAAACTTACGCTCTTATATATTTTTAATTGAAATATCAATTCATATCTTTGGCAGTGCAGCCATATTGGTTTAATTGCGATAGACCCACTCACTGATACTGGAATGATCAGCACATCATCGAAGTTATTTTCTCGCGTCCTCCCCTTGATGACGAAATATTTTTTGTATATGCGAGAAACATCGTTTCTTTCTTGGATCCGACTGATAATATATCGCTTAGCAGTTTCGGTATATCGTTGCTCACTGTATGAAACAGAATCACAAAGAGAAAATAAAAAAGCAGAGCATATTTGGAAAGAATCCGTTAAAATGGAAATGATGGGTAACCATAAACGGAGGACCAAATATGCTCTATACTCATTTTGCAGAGAAATCACTTGGATTGCAAGGGGTAAAAATCACAAATATCGAAAGCATCGAAAATAGTATCGTGATTTATGCAGAGCTTGAAAAAAGCCGCACAACTGTACTAGTTGCGATGTCGCATTTAAACGACGCTTTACATAGTTATTTATTATTCTTTCTGCCTCGGCGTTGATAATCGGCGCTTATTTTCTCGCTCCAATCTGCTTGTAACGGTTTGCGTGCACGGACATTGCATACCGCCTTGGCAACCGATTCGTATAGAATATGCGTACCTTGACCGTCGGCATTATAATTTACGGCTCTGTCGCTGTTAATACCATAGCGAGCTGCCGTTTCAACCGCGTCAATGTTCGCGCCGATAAATAAAAACTCCCAACCGTATTTTTCTTTTTGTCGCTCAATCATTTTCTTGACCGTTCCCGCATCATAACGGTGGCTTGCATTCTCCTGACCGTCGGTCGTGATAACAAACATCGTGTGTTCAGGCACATCTTCGGGACGGGCGTATTTGTGGATATTTCCTATATGATGTATCGCGCCGCCGATAGCATCAATAAGCGCCGTACAACCTCTGACGGTGTAATCCTTGTCGGTCATTTTTGGAACGCCGCCGAGCTTTACACGGTCGTGCAGGATCTCGCTCTCATCATCAAAAAGCACGGTTGAAACATAGCAATCGCCATCTTGCTTTTTCTGCTTTTCAATCATCGAGTTGAATCCGCCGATGGTATCGCTCTCCAGCCCCGCCATAGATCCGCTTCTGTCCAAAATAAATACGAGCTCAGTAATGTTGTTTTTCATAAAGAAAACCTCTCTTTCATTTGATGTCTACATTCTACATCAATAAAAGAGAGATTAGGTCGCATACCAAGCGACAAATTAATCCACAAGAGAGAAAAACAAGTGATTCAACTCATCCCAACCATTATCATGCGTGGAAGGCAAAGCTTTTATCTTTTCTTCAATATTCCCTATGTTGCGTTCAATATACTCATTTACTCTGTCAAATCGCTTTCCTTCGCTGATTTCGGGATTGTTTGTTTTAAGCTCTAACAATTGCAGAACATCGAATTTTATTGCCTCATCAAGATATTTGTCCATAAGCTCGGAAAATAGCATAGGCGGCGGAGTACCCTCCGCTAAGATCCATTTACACGCAAGCAACGGACGAAGCACATAAAAGTATTTTTTCAACCTTACCGTTTCGCCTTTTAAGTATTCGCAATAGTTGCTTTTCGCTGTACTCAAATAATGGTACAAGCCCGATTTCGCAACAAAATAATCATTAATTACGGTTGACACCTTCTTCCATTCATCCGTGGTCTTATACACGATCGGCGAAGAATTCCATTCAAAAAGTGTCGGATTAGATTTATGTAATAATGTCAGTGCTTTGGAAACATCCCATCCGTTAATATCCAAAGTGTCATCAAGCTGCCACTCAATAACATTACGGGTTTTATCAAGTCTTAGGTAAAATTCTTTCGGTCTTATATAGATAAACCGCACATCATAGTCGCTGTCTGCCGAAGCAAAGCCCCAAGCACGGCTGCCTGATTCAACGCAATGGAGAATTTTTATATTTTCCTTTTCTTCAATCTCTTTTAGTTTTAATTGAATTAATTCTTTCATGCTTTTCACCCCTCTCTTTAGAAAAAGGCGGCGAATTACTCTGCCGCCTTAAAATTATAAATAATGTCTACTGAACAAATCAAAAATTTGATTTGTTCGAACGGCTTTCGCCGTACAAACCAAGAAAAATCCGAAATTTCGGATTTTTCTTGGTTCAGACATTCTTTGATGTAAACACAGATTTCGATTTCAGAATGAA
>JAQXIB010000181.1 GCA_029007575.1 Clostridiales bacterium
TCAAATTTTGCACCGGCAAGCTTTGTATCCGATTTGCCTTTCACAAATTTGTTAATTTTAATCGCAAATGTGGTTATATCGACCTGATCGGTTTTTTGAATATGGGAGCTTTCAACATAAGGATAGAAGGAATAATCAAACGTAACGAGGTTGGCTTCCTTGACATTCACTTCGGTTGTAGCATCATCATTTAGTGTGGCAGTGTAGGAAATAACGAGCTGTTTTCCGCCCGATCCAGACCAGTCTGCGGCATACTGAGCCGTATCAACACTGAACCGGAAGGTATGATACGGTTCGGCAGTTGTGTTAGCAGTTTTATCAAGCGTATATTGAGTTCCGGCTTGTCCCGTAATATCTGTCCCGTCTCTCTTGATTGTGATGGAATCCTTATCAATCGTTAATCCGTCAGGAAGCAGATCGTACACAGAGAATGATTGATCTGTCGCATTGTCTGAATAGGTTGGAATATCAGCCGCAATAGTGTAGGTGACCTTTTCATTTTTCGTTACACTGGTTTTGTCGGCTGTTTTAGCGATGTTCACCTTTTCTTTTTTCGCTGTGAATGCCACATCATCAATGACATAGGTTTCTGTTCCGCCAACATTTGCGACGGTAGGCTCCACTTTCTGAAGCATTAACTGATAAACGGATGTCGTCAAGGTGGGGCGGATAAAATATTCTCCCATCGCAAGATCGGCAAAGATAGCTTTGCCATCCGCTCCGACAGTTTGAATCTGCGCGGGAGCAATCGATCGGTCTTTGATATAGCTTGGCAGCTTTGCCAGCAGATCTTTCAGCGCGTCGGAATCATCTGTGAAAGTTGCGAAGGTCTCCACCGTATATACCGTTGTGTTATACAAGGTTTTACCTGAAAAATAGTCGGTAAATGCACTGTTCCATGCGTAAGATAGCGTATTATTTCCGGCATCGTAACGAATGTCAACAACCTTATAGGCAGAAAGCTGATCGTTTTCCAATGCATTTTCAATGGTAATAGAAGCGGTTGATGTCGGAACTACGGGAGTAGAAACCGCGAATACTCCAAACGGCAGTACGGACAACATCAGCAGTGCTGCCAAGAAAAAGGATGCTGTTTTTTTGGTTTTCATTTCAATCATCATGCGATACGAATTTCGCACAAAACACCATGAAAAGATGGTTTTTTATGCCCGGTATCGTTCCTTTCGTTTTATTTTTCACGTCAGAGTTTTCTATTATTTTAATTTTTGTGTCGGCTTATTTTAAATCCAAACAGACCGATTGTCGCTGCAGCCAGCAGTGCGAGTCCCGCCGCTGCAAACCAACCTCCGGTCACAGTTCGTCCGGATATGGGCATATGGAGCGTCAAATAGTTTGCCAGTTCAATATTTACTTCTTTTTCCGTGATTTCTTTCGTTATCCCATCGATTTCAGCAATTGCGTTCCCGACGGAATCGTCAATCGTGATTTTGACCGGCTGATCCGGCAGACGGTAGCCTGCCGGAGCTTTCGTTTCCGCAAGGTAATACTCCACACCGACGGTAAGCTTGTCTGCAAAAACCGCCGTTGCTTTTCCGTCATGATTTAATGCGGTTGCAGAGGTTTCGACGGCAATGCAGTTTACACTTTCTCCGTTATAAGCGAGCGTTTTTACATCTTCTCCCGACAATTCGCTGTCCTCCGCCTTTCGGTAGAGGGTAAACACCGCGCCGGCAAGCGGCACTTTATTTTCCGCTGTGGATTTATCGCCGTCAAGTTTGCTCACACCAAGAGTATATATCGTTTCAAAACGCGCGTAATAGGTCGCATCGCCCGTAGTTGTGTAGCTTATTGTCGCACCGCTGTTTATAAGCATATCATCGGAAACCTTATTGCCCTCGGAATCATACCAGCCGACAAACTTGTAGCCCGTTCCCGCTGCAGCAGTGGCGCTTATAGGCATACCTACCGCGTCGGTATAGCTGTAACGCTCGAGCGTTCCTATTTTATCGTCGGTGGTGTCTTCCCAACTGTCGCCGTTCTTTACCTGACGGATATAGGTCTGTGTAATGCTGTTGGAAAACCTTGCGTAATAGGTGTTTACACTTTCCTTTGTTTCAACATAGCCGTATTCGGCATTGGTGGTAACAAAATTTCCTCTTTCGTCATACCAGCCGATAAATTTACAGCCGTCCTTTGCAATAGCCTTAACAGTTACCGTTTCATCGGTGGCTGCGTGGTAGGACTTTCCGCCGTTCGCATTATAAGCGTCATTGTAATTCTCGTTTGATGTATTTGTTACGCTTGTAATTTCAACCGTTCCGCCATCAATCGAATTGGTGTACTCGCCGCCTTGGCCGACCTGCGGAATAAACGCCTGTCTCCAGCGCCATTGTGCTACCATGGTAAGACCCCTGTGGACATTTGCGTAGAGCTTTGTCTCGCCGTTGTCATTCCATGTTACACCCGAGCCCTCTCCGTTCGCTTTTATTTCTTTTGTAAATGTCACGTTTCCGCCATAAATCTTAAAATACTGCGCCGCCTTTTCATCTGTAGCACCGTCCACATTATAATCACAGGCTACGGAGTGTTCGGCGGGAAGCAATAAGCTGCCCAATTTATCCGCGTTTACCAGCTCTGTTCCTGAAGAAATATTGTCCACTATATCTCCCGTAAGCTTCCAGCCCAAAAATTTCCAGCCGTCATTTTGCCCCTCCGCCGCTTTTGAAACATAAGGATCGATAAATGAAACTTCATTTACACTGTCTGCCCGGGGCTTAAAGCTGTAAACATTTTCATCTTCATCCATATGCGGTCGGTTTTCTATAATATAAGCTTTTCCGCCGTTGGAATCATAGGTGACCGTCGGGTTTTTAATAAATATAAAGTGCAAATCAGTTGCTGATGTCAGATTTTCAAGATAATAGGTATAAACCGTGTCGCCGTCTGCATTTGTAGACTTTACCCATTTACCCTTTTTATCCTCCTCGGTTAAAGAGCCTGTATCTTCAATTTCATTTCCTACCACCTTGATAAATTCGGAGACAGGATTGCCGTTGTCGTCCTGCCTTGTATAATCCACACCCACGAATTGACAGCCGTCTTCCGCATCTTTCGCTTTTACGATTGCCTGAATTTTAAGGGCTTCACCGTCGGTTACATAGGTCGTAAACTTGTTGTCTACCGTAACCTGATGACCATCAGATGCGCCCTCCCCCTCAGCAGTGCCGTCGCTTCCTCCGACAACCGCGCTGCCATGGTTGGTGGTGCTGCCCGTCAGCGGGTGGAAAAGTTGGAAGTTAATATTATCAAGGAAGTTGCCGTAGGTCTTTGCTTTGTCCTCAGACGCCGTAGAATCGACATATCCGACCGAAACAAAGCCGAACAGGGTATTGGTCTGTCCCGCCGGAACGGTATAGAAATAGTACTTGTTTAAATCCACCTCTGTACTGTCCGATCCGTTTCCACTGTCCGCAGAATCCTCGGCATTAGAGCCGTAAGAGTTCCACGGATTCGTACCGCTTGTAGCCCTTGAGGACGCCATTATCCAAATATGCCACTTCTCGGTGTAGATAGTGCTGGGCGTTAGGCTGAACGCGTCATTTCCCGCGTTATCTGCAAAAGTTCCGTTTTCGGCGAATTTTTTACTGTAAACTGTAAGATTTTCGCCCAAACCCGCCGAGGTTTTAACAGAGGTCATTCCCTGATCTATAAGCCAGTCCACCATCTGCATAAGCTGATCGCGCCCTGCTTTGCTGGGCTTTGACGGATCAACGCTCTGTTTAGGCCCTATAACCAGCGCCATGGTATCCGTTCCATTTCGACCGCCGTGATCTAAGCCCCATTCGTAAACACTCGATGGAGATGTCTTAACATTCTGGTATAATGTACTTTCTTCATCCGCATTTAACTCTGCAGCGTATGATCCGTCCGTAGGAGTTAATTTTACATTCTTAATATAAACGCCTGTATTTTCTTTTAATAATTCAATTTTACCCTGAAAAGCCGTTGTATTCCAGGAAGGAACCTTGCTTTGATCAAGTTGAGAATATGCTGAAGTAAAACTCTGCCCCTCTTCAAAGCTACCGTTAAGTAGCTTTCCGTTATTGACAGAAACATTTTCATTCGTAGCTGCATACGAGATTCCCGCACAAACTACCGCTATAAGGCAGACCATTGCAATAACCGCGCGAACCTTTTTATCCGTTATTTTTTTTCGCATTTTTTCGTCCTTCATAATCTTCACTACCCAACTTAAAACGGGCATACCGCCTGTCTTTGCAATGTTTATAAAAATTCTTAAATAAACTATATTTCGCTTAATTTCTTTTACCGACTACTGGGCTTCGGATCAATGTTGCTATCAGAACCCCACGCGGTTTTTGAATGAAAGTGGAACTCACAAGAAGCCTGTCTCTGTCGCTGTAAAGGAATGGGGAGTATAGCCCTCGGTCTGACCGTTTTTTTCGGTGTTCGGGCCCGCCTGCTCCATGGTGAAATTCGCAATGTATCCCGCCGTTTCGTCCTTTACGGTATCATAAGGCTCGGAATTTTCCGAGGGATTAACTACCACAATATCCACACCTGTGACCGCACCGGTGTTATTATGATTAATATCAAGCTGACTTTCCGTAATATCACTGCCGACATAGACTGTTTCGCCTGCCGTTACATAAGCGTAAATGATCTGCTTGCGTTCAATTTCGGCATATGTGTTGATGCTATATTCCATATAAGCACGGTTGCCGCCATCGCCCATAATATTTGCCGAGCCTTCGGCATACACACGTAAAGATAATTCAGCCAAATATGAAATCCCGTTTCCAAACAGCATTACCGCCAATAGAAGTGCGAGCCAGCGCATACCTTTTTTGCTGTTTGGACTCGTATGTTTTGCTTCGTACACAACTCGTTCTCCCTTCAAAAAATCTTATCGGATCAATTGAATGATAACCCTTGTTATGAGCCGCACAACATTGTTTTTGTTGAGAATTACTGTTTTATTTGCAGAAACGCTAAAATAAAAAATGCTGAAACAGGGCATAATAATCCCTATATTCAGCGGTTATGTTATTTGATATTGATTGCTGACCGTAAAAATACTAACAGGCGAATTACCTCTGTCTGTTAAGACTATCGCATTCCTCATTTGTCTTGTCAACCTCTTTAGCCTCTTTTTAAATAAAATTTCCAAATTTAATTATATCATGAACTATGAAATATATCAATACATAGATGTCTTTTTTCAATCTCACATCTGTCTTTTTTCAATCTCACATCATTGATATATTTACATACCCAGTCCTTGCATGCCTAAAGCCTATTTGTCCGGCAAAACATTTGACTTCGGCCTTTTGATTTGGTATAATAAATTAAGATGATAAGCTTGATCATTGTCATACAGACAGAGAAAGGATGCTTGAAATGGCACGGAAATTTTATATTACTACCGCAATCGCCTATGCTTCCCGGAAACCTCACACCGGAAATGATTATGAAATTATTTTCACTGACGCGATCGCACGATATCATAGACTGATCGGCGACGATGTATTTATGTTGACCGGTACCGATGAGCACGGACAAAAAATACAGGAATTGGCAGAACAAAATCATATTAAACCACAGGAGTATGCCGATCAAATCACAAACAGCATTAAAGAAAACTATCGGAATCTGAACATCAGCAATGATAAATTCATCCGCACTACTGACGATTATCATGAAGCGGTTGTAAAAAAGGTGTTCAAGAAGCTTTATGAACAAGGCGATATCTATAAAAGTGAATATGAAGGTTGGTACTGTACTCCTTGCGAATCTTTCTGGACCGAAACACAAGTCGAAAACGGATGCTGCCCGGACTGCGGAAGGCCGGTGAAAAAGACCAAAGAAGAAGCCTATTTCTTTAGAATGAGCAAATATCAGGATCGGTTGATGCAATATATCGAGGAACATCCTGACTTTATCCAGCCGGAACCCCGCAAGAAAGAGATGATCAACAACTTTTTAAAACCAGGCTTACAGGATCTGTGCGTATCCAGAACGACGTTTACCTGGGGAGTAAAGGTGGATTTTGATCCCAAACACGTGATTTATGTTTGGATCGACGCATTGCTGAATTACATCACCGCGCTCGGATATGATCCTGACGGGAGCAGCGAAAATTTCAAAAAATATTGGCCGTGCGACGTCCATGTCATCGGCAAAGATATTTTACGCTTCCATACGATCTACTGGCCGATTATGCTGATGGCGCTCGGTATCGAATTGCCGAAAAAAGTATTCGGACATCCGTGGCTACTATTCGGCAACGATAAAATGAGCAAATCCAAGGGGAATGTTATGTATTCTTCTGACCTTGCCAAGCTATTCGGCGTGGACGGATTGCGCTATTATGTGCTGAGCGAAATGCCCTATGCGCAGGATGGCAGCATTACCTATGAAACATTGATTTCCCGCTACAACTCCGACCTTGCCAATACCCTCGGCAATTTAGTAAACAGAACGATCGCAATGACCAATCAGTATTTCGGCGGCAGCATCCACAAGCCTTCCGAAATCCTCGATATTGATCAAAAATTAATGGACGCTTGTTTGGATACCGTAAAACAATATTCCAAGAGCATGGATGAGTTTCATATTGCCGACGCGGCTGACACCATTATGGCTTTGGCGCGCACCAGCAACAAATATATTGATGATACTACTCCATGGGTCTTGGCGAAAGAAGAATCCACCAAATCCAGATTAAACGATGTACTTTACAATTTGTTGGAATCCATCCGTTATATTGCCGTTTTAATTTCGCCGTTTATGCCCGAAACCTCCGAGAAGATTTTTGCTCAGTTGAACTGCAATGTAAAGTCATATGATTCTCTGAGTCAATTCGGCGGATTACCGGAAGGTACCGTCGGGAAAGCGACTCCCCTGTTTGCACGAATTGATGAAAAGAAAATGATGGCAGAACTGCAAAAAGAGGCTGAAGCGCTGAAAGCTAAAAATGCCGAAAAAGAAACCGTGGAAGGCGTTGTAATCGGTATTGAGGATTTTGCAAAGGTCAATCTTCAGGTGGCTTTGGTAAAAGATTGCGAAAAAGTCGAAAAATCCGATAAACTTCTAAAGCTACAATTGGATGACGGTCAAGGCGGTCGACAGGTCGTTTCCGGTATTGCGAAATGGTATCAACCGGCAGACTTAATCAGCAAAAAAGTCATCGTTGTTGCCAATTTGAAGCCGGTAAAGCTACGCGGTGTGGAAAGCAACGGTATGATTTTGGCGGCCGACTGTCCGAATGACGATGTCAAAGTCATTTTTGTAGACGACAGCATCCCGCAAGGAAGTAAAATAAGATAACCGAAAACCAGGAGTCCAATCATCATGCAAGGAATTTTTGATTCACATGCACATTATAATGATGATCGTTTTGCGGAAGACAGAGATACTCTTCTTCCGCAAATTCATTGTAACGGTGTATCCCATATTTTAAACGCCGGATGTGATATTTCCTCCTCCATGGAAAGCATCCGGCTGGCAGAACAATTTCCCTATATCTATGCCGGCGTCGGAATCCATCCGGAGGAAGTCGACCCTCTTCCGGAGGATTATTTAGCCACGCTTTCTCAACTTGCAAAGCATCCGAAAGTAGTGGCTATCGGTGAAATCGGGTTGGATTATCACTATGAAAACGCAGATGCAGACAGACAGCAAAATATGTTTGTACAGCAGTTGGATTTGGCGGATAAGCTGGACTTGCCGGTCATTATTCATTCCAGGGACGCCACACAGGATACCGTCCAGATTTTAAGCAGCCGCAAGAGCCATCATGGTGTGCTGCATTGTTTTTCCGGGTCGGCAGAAACGGCTGAAATTTATATCAAAATGGGGTATTATATCGGATTCACCGGAGTGGTAACTTTTTCGAATGCCAAAAAAGTGATAGAAGCGGTTAAAGTGATTCCGACGGAGCGGATTTTATTGGAAACCGATTGTCCTTATATGGCACCGGTTCCTTTCCGCGGAAAGCGGTGTTCCTCCGATATGATTGCTTATACCGCGTCAAAAATTGCAGAAATAAAGGGCATTGAGCCGCAGCAAATGATCGACATAGCCAGAGAAAACACCTGCCGGTTATTTGGAATTGAATAAAGCTATTACGGATAAAGAACATCGTGTTAAAAAAAGATCAAGTTTCCTCATACAATGGTCACAAGGAATGGAATGTGTTAGCGTGGGCAAAAAAATCAAAATGCAAACATCTGAAACCATGAAATTAGGAGCAGTAATCACGCTTGCCGGCGGATTTATGGATGCGTATTCATACATATGCCGCGGCAAAGTATTTGCAAACGCTCAAACCGGCAATTTGCTGTTATTAGGAATCAATCTTTTTGAGAGAAAATGGGGACTGGCTCTGAGCTATTGTATTCCTGTGGTTGCATTTTCTATGGGGATCATTATCACCGAAGCAGTGCAATATTTATTAGAAAAAAAGAATGCTCAAAAAAATGTTTGGCTTCATTGGAAACAAATTACTCTTGTGCTGGAAATTCTAAGCCTGATTACCGTAAGCTTTATCCCGCAATCGCTTAACTTGCTGGCAAACAGTATTACGTCAATGGCTTGCGGTATGCAGGTACAAAGCTTCCGAACGATTCACGGACACACGATTGCGACAACAATGTGCATAGGAAATTTAAGAAGCGGCACCGAAAGCTTATGCCGCTTTTTACAATACAAAGATGTATCACTTTTGCGAAAGACAGTTCTTTACTACGGTATTAACTGTTATTTTGTTTGCGGCGCTATCCTGGGACACTTTTTTATCAAAGTAATACAGGAAAAAGCCATTTTGATCTGCTCATTCATTTTGTTCATCGCATTTTTACTGATGTTCATTGACGTAAAACGAGCCAGAAATAATCAGCACGAATGATTGTATGATGCACTGATATCACACGACCGCAAAACACCTCCTGCCAAAAGGAACATACCTTTTGGCAGGAGGTGTTAATCATTCTGTACAATATACACGTTATGCTTTTGCTTTAGCAAACTTTTTTGCGTTGGCTTTTTTCTCTTTATGTTCCTGCCATACCACCCACAGCGGTCCGGCAATACATATTGTCGAATAAACGCCGGAGATCATACCGATAATCATTGGGAAAGCAAACGTCACGATCGAATTGATACCAAACAGCAATGACACGATCAACACAATAAGCATTGCCATAATCGTTGTTACAGAAGTGTTGATGGTACGTCCCATACACTCATTGGTACTCTTGTTGAGTAACTCTGCAACGCTAAGTGTTTTTCCATAGATTTTTTTGTTTTCACGAATCCGGTCGTAAATAACAATTGTATCATTTACGGAATATCCGAGGATAGTCAATACAACCGCCATAAAATTGTCATTCAGCGGAATCCGGAAAATAACGAAAGTAGCATATACCATTGCCACGTCATGGAGCAAAGCAACAACCGCCATAACGCCTGCAGACCAACCGCTGATCTTCTTGAAACGGAAGCCGATGTAAATAATCATCAGCAGTGCCGAAAAGATGACCGCAACCCAGCATTTCTTAAAAAATTCCTGACCGATGCTGGCGCCCACGTTGGTCGTAGAAACCAACTCAATATTATGATCCTTATATTCTTTAGTCAATTCTTGGGTCAGTTTTTGCTGTTCGTCAACAGTCAAGCCGGTCTTTCCCGTCATAGAAATAATCATGCTTTGTGTTCCGGTAGCAATATCCGTTGAACCCTGAATGGAATTTTCTTTTCCTATTGCAGTTTTAATAAAGGACTCGGCTTTTCCCAGATCGATATCTCCGGTATAGGAATAAGTAATCATAGATCCGCCCTGGAATTTAATATCCACCTTAACACCGAAAATAATGGATACCAAAACAGCGATTAAAATAAGAACGCTGGAAATCGTAAAGAAAATTTTCTTTTTTCCGACAATGTCAAAATTAAACTCTCTCTTCATTTTTCGGACCTCCGTACAGTGCTGGATTTCTGAACGCCTTAAACCGCGACAGAGATTTCAGCATTAATCTGGAGCAGGTAACTCCCATCACAAAGTTCAGAATAACACCTACCATCAAGGTATAACCAAAGGAATAAATGGTTCCTGCGGTAGAAGGTCCAAACATGAAGAACAACGGTGTCAGCATTTTCGAGAAGATGCTGGACGGCGGACCGAATGCCCCCATCAAAATCATTGCGATAATGATCATGGTCACGTTACCGTCAAAAATCGCAGTAAACGCAGCTTTGAATCCGGTATTGATAGAACCGTCCAAGGATTTTCCGCGATATAATTCTTCCTTGATACGTTCCGTTGTGATAACGTTCGCGTCGACGCCCATACCGACCGCAAGAATGATACCTGCAAGTCCGGGCAATGTCAGGGTAAAGCTCGAAAATGCCGGAAAGAATCCGGAAACCGCTGCAAAAGAACCTGCCACCTGTCCAAGCAATCCGATAGATGCCACTACGCCGGGCAACCGATAAACTGCGATAATAAAGATACATACCGCAACAAAAGCAATCGCCATCGCCAGCAGCATCGCGTCACGAGCGCCCTCTCCCAACGTCGGAGAAATCGTATTGTAGTTCTCGGTTTCCAATTTAAACGGCAAAGAGCCGGCAGTGATCTTGTTTGCAAGAGAAGTTGCCTCATCTACCGTAAAGTTACCGGAAATAACCGCCTCTCCGCCGGAAATAGCCTCGTTTACCGTAGGATAGGAAATCACGGTTTCGTCCATCCAAATGGAAATAACGCCTTTAGAGGAAGCCAATCTGGAAGTTGCTTCGCTGAAATTTTTGGTTCCCTCACTATCCAGCTTTAACTGCACGACATACTGACTCTTTTCACTGTCATAACCGACAGTCGCTGAAGTAACCATGTCACCGGTCAGAATAACGTTTTCCTTTGTCACTCCGGACGGTAGGCCTTCATCATCGGTTTCATACCCTTCCCGGAATGTCAGCTCCGCAGTTTCACCTAATTCCTTCACAGCCGCCTCAGGATCAAAATCCTCCTCGTCCTCTTTCCACGGAAAACGAACGATAATACGGTGTTTTGAATAATCGGTATACACCTCGCCGTCGGTGATATTCAGCGTTGTCATTCTCTGTTTAATCGTTTCCTCCGCTGCCGACATTTGTTCTTTTGTTACATCTTTCTGGGTAGCCGGCGGTGTAAAAGTAACATCTACGCCACCTTTAATGTCAATTCCCCAGCGAATGTTATCCAGACCCTTTATGTATACTGTTTTATTATCGCCGTATTGCGTTTG
>JAQXIB010000182.1 GCA_029007575.1 Clostridiales bacterium
TGTGATGGTTTGTTGTTTTGCCGGTTGTAATAAACAGCCGGCAAATACCGAGAGCAATTCATCGGGAATTTCATCAGCCGACGCAATACTTTCATCAGATATGAATGTCGAAAACAGTAAATTGGAGGAGAATTCAACTGTGTCCAACCTTTCATCAAATGCTTCCGTTTCTTCTGATAAACAAGCACAGGCATCGTCTCATCAAGCGGCGGCTGCTTCGTCTTCTGTTTCTTCCAAAGTGACAAGCAGCAGTCAGGAACAAAAGCCGCAAGTCAGACAGTATTATACGTCAGCCATCGGACTGTGGTATACGGTTTGGTGGGATTCAGAGGGTCAGCCGTATTATGATCATCACTGGACAAAAGAAACCCGCACTACACCGGCACGGTTTGGCAGATACGCCACCGATGATACCAAAAAGCTGAAATGGGATTTTAACTATTTTAAAAAAATTGGGATCGATTATCTGATTTTGGATGACACCAACAACCATCAGGCGGACGGCGGCAATATTGCTTCTCATATCAACGCCTGTTTCAAGCTGGCGAACAGCCTGGGCACTTCCGGGACGCCAAAACTATGCATTGCGGGTGGAAACCCATTGCTACACAATCAGGCGGATCTGATGGAATCGGAAATGTCCATTTTTAAAGGATATGCCACCAAATACAGCAATATCTATTTTCAATGGAAAGGCAAACCGCTGTTTGTGAATTTCGTATCGCCGCAATATTTTAAGTACACCAATGCAAACTTTACCATCCGCAATGCCTGCGGACATACCAGTGAAGCGAAAACCGCGGCGGAAGCCGGCAAATACAATCTGAACGAACAAGGCCTTTACGGATGGGTGTTCGATTACGAGTTCAAGGGCGCGGAGGCATACGGTGTTAATCCCGGCTGGTCTCGCAGTCATAACGGCTTAGAGATCGGCAAAGCGGAAATCAACAGGGAAAACGGCGATTTATATCGTCGACTCTGGCTGCGCGCGTTAAAAGCAAAGCCAGAAACGATCGTAATCGCAAGCTGGAATGACCACGCGGAGGAAACCGGAATAGAGGCGGTCAATTTATCCGAGGATATCGCGGGGCGTGAGGCGGAAAAGAAAAATCCGTATCTCTACGAGCAGATGACCGAAGGCTATTTGGCGTTGAAAACGGGATATGTAAAAGGCTATTACTACAAGGCCGAAAACGACAGCAATATTTATCAGTATACCGGCTCCAAACTGCAAAAGGTGTCCTCCGTGCCTGAGAACGGCGTTTTGCTCTGGATTCCGGATGATTATTATGATTGGGCTGGCGTTGCAAGAGGTTAAATAAGACCGGAAAGGCTGTGATTTATTGTGAAAGCACAGAAAATAATCAGCATTGCTCTGTGCGGAATGATGTTATTTTCCGTATTGAGTGCAGCAGTATCGACAGCGTCGGCTGTCACGGAAAACAATAATATTACGGTTGCTTCGGATGACTCTTATGATACATATATCGCAGAGAATGGGGGCGCACCGCGTCCCCATTCTGCTGTAATTATCGAAAAAGAGCAGTTGGATCCTGCATTAAGCAACGGATTTGACATGCAAGACAACGGCGTCATGACCGAAGAAAGCGCGACTGTTGTATTTCGATTCGATGTAAAGCAAGCAGGAATTTACAATATGAAGATCCGTTACACTACGGTGGAAGGAAAAGGGGCCGCTATTCAACGCGGCATGCTGCTGGACGGAAAAGTTCCTTATTCCCAAGCAGGCTCTGTTACGCTTAACCGCGTGTATCGGGACAGTGTATCCGGCGCGCAGGTAGACAGCCGCGGCAATGAGTATACGCCGGAGCAGGAAGAAGTCTTCGGAAGCTATGAGCAGACCGTTTATGACGAGCAGGGCTATATTCATACGCCGCTGCCTTTTTATCTCAGTGAGGGAGAGCATACGCTGACCTTAACTTCTCAGAAAGAACCGGTGACTTTAGAACAGATCTGCTTTTTTAATCAAGAACAGGCGATTTCGTACAATGAGCGAAAGAAACAATATGATCAAGCGGGATATCGTCCTGTTTCTAAACAGGCATCTGTTACCATTGAAGCAGAAGATGCTGATTTAAAATCCTCCCGCACGTTATATCCGGACAATGACCGGACTTCATCGCTCACTCAACCATCCGATGTCAGTCGCGTGGTAATGAACACGATGGGTGGTAACAACTGGCGCTATCCCGGTCAGTGGATTACCTGGAAAATAAAGGTAGACGAAAGCGGACTGTATAAACTGTGCCTGCGGTTCAAACAAAATTATACCGAAGGACAAAATTCGGTACGTACTTTA
>JAQXIB010000183.1 GCA_029007575.1 Clostridiales bacterium
GAAGATTTGCCAACATTGGGCTTGCCGATGATGGCAACCTTAATATATTCCTCGGTATATTCTTCTTCCTCAGATTCATCAAAATGCTCAAACACCGCATCCAGCAGGTCGCCGGTACCGTGTCCATGCGCCGCCGAAACCGCAATCGGATCACCAAGTCCCAAATTGTAAAACTCATAAAAATCCGCTTCCGGCGCTCCGACATTATCGCATTTATTGACGCATAACACGATCGGCTTGCCGCTTTTTTGCAGCATTGCCGCCACATCCGCGTCAGTGGCAGTCACACCGGAACGAATATCTACCACTAATATAATCACATCCGCCCGTTCCACAGCAAGCTCTGCCTGCCGTTTCATCTGCGACAAAATGACGTCATCCGTTTTCGGCTCAATACCGCCGGTATCAACCAGCATAAAGGTGCGGTTTCTCCACTCGCATTCCGCATAAATACGGTCGCGTGTCACCCCGGGTGTGTCTTCGACAATAGACAACCTTTTCCCGATCAATTTATTAAAAAGAGTCGATTTTCCAACATTCGGCCGTCCGACGACCGCAACAATCGGTTTTCCCATCGTCCAATTCTATCCTTTCTCGGATATAGCTTCCTTTATTCTCTGCCAACAATCGCATGAAGCAATTCATAGCCGTCATTCGGCAGGTGGCAAACCGGTATTCCAAGCTCCTGCTCCACCTTCTGGGGAGTCACATCATCCAAAAACATATCCTGTTCCTTACGCAGCATCGCTGATGGGAACAACAGCCGGTCGCCCAATTCTTTTCCTTTCAATTGTGCAATCAAATCGGTTCCGGTCACCAAGCCGGATACCGTTATATTTTCTCCGAAAAATTCATTTTTTATTGCATATACGCTGCAATTTAAATTATGCCACTTTTTTCGCAATTCGTCAACCAATCCGCAAATAAATGTATATGCCGCGACGCCGGTTGCAATACTGACCGAAACCGGCTGATCACTTTCTGCCAAATTCTCTAAAGAAGAGAGAAATTCATGCCGCAGTAGCGTCATCATGCCGACCCCGTTTTCCAACTGATTATACTCTCCGAAATAGGAATATTCCGGCAGCGGCGTTTTGGATTTCAGGAAAAATTCATCCGCCGGATAAAACAAACGCGTACCGTGTTGTTTTTCAAACATATCTCCGAACCGATTGATCTCATCCACAACTGCTTTTGCTTCGTCCGTGGTAAAAGGACGAAGTTCATACAATCCGCTGCGATATTTTGTCAAGCCGACCGGAACACAGGCCACACTCTGCACCGCCGGATAGAACGCGGCAAGATCATTCATACTCCGCACTAATTCTTCCCCATCATTCAAGCCCGGGCAAAGAACTAATTGACAGTTCATCGCAATTCCCGCATCCGCAAGCTGTCGCAAATACTTAAGTGCCTCACCTGCGTGCTTGTTATTCATCATTTTGACCCGAAGCTCCGGATTGGTGGTATGCACCGAAATATTAACCGGACTGATCTTCATCTTGATGATACGGTCGATTTCATGCTGTGTGATATTGGTCAGCGTAATATAATTTCCAAACAAAAAGGAAAGTCTGGTATCATCATCTTTAAAATACAGTGAGTCCCGCAACCCCTTCGGCAATTGGTCGATAAAGCAAAAAACACATTTATTTCGGCAGCTCCGTTGTTTATCCATCAAATAGGTATCGCATTCTATGCCAAAATCATCGTATTCTTCTTTCTTGACCTTTGCCATATGCGTTTTTCCGTTTTGATCCCGATACGCAACGATCAGCTTTACATCGGTCGCATAAAACTGATAATCCAAGACATCGTTGATTTCCTGTCCGTTAATCGTCAGCAGGACATCTCCCGCCTTTAAGTTTATTTTAGCGGCACAGCTTTTCGGCTGTACAGCGGAAATTACAACAGCCATATTTTTTCCTTTCCGAATCCAACTCATACAGATACAAAAATAGAGAAGGAAACATTATTCCTTCTCTACTGCGAGTCAAACAATTGACTGAGAAAGCATCATTATGCTTCCTTTTTGATAACTGCAACACCTTTATAGTAACCACAGTTACCACAGACGCGATGAGGCATTTTTAATTCGCCGCACTGTGTGCATTTTGACAATGCAGGAGCCTCCAGTTTCCAAACGTTGGAACGTCTTTTATCTCTTCTTGTTTTTGACACTCTTCTCTTTGGTACCGCCATGTTCAGCACCTCCTTATATCATAAACAAAGTATGCTTATTTCAGCAGTTCGCCCAATTTTTCCAAACGGGGATCTACTTGTTTCTTTTTGCATTCACAGCTGCCGATGTTTAAGTCTTTTCCGCATACCGGACATAAGCCCTTGCATTCCTCGTGACAGAGGATCTTGGTCGGCAAACTCAGCAAAATATCAGACAAAACAAGCTCGTCCAAATCAAGCTGATCGCCGTCAACGACAATGTAATCATCCAAATCGTCGTTCTCCGCACTAAGCTTTCGCACTAAGGTATGAGAAAAATGATAACGGAACTCCCGTTCAAACTCATTCAAACATCTGTCACAATTGAGCCGCATCATAAACGAACAGTCCATGTTGAGTGAGACAATTTCCGCCCGATTTTCCGCAAAGCCTTTCACTGTAACAGGCGTCTGAAACGGCTTTCCGGAAAACAGCTGATATTCAGACAAATCCAACCGATAATCAATTCCGATTCGCTCACCGACAATATCAAAAAGCTGTTTACATTCCAAAAACATTTCAGCACCTCATAACGCTACTCATAATATTATATATGGTATTCTGCCGCTTGTCAATACAAAAATACATATTTTTTTGTCAAACCATCGAAAGAAGCTGAATTTCCCTATTTTTATCCGGCAAGCAGACTGCCTGCGACAGTCTTGAAAAAGCCTACTCAAATGGTAAGTTGAAACGGTGCCGCCCTCGGCGGCAGACGGTCTTGCTATTTGACCGTCAGTTTCAACTTATCCGGCAAGCAGACTGCCTGTGACAGTCTTGAAAAAGCCTGCTCAAATGGTAAGTTGAAACGGTGCCGCCCTCGGCAGCAGACGGTCTTGCTATTTGACCGTCCATTTCAACTTATCCGGCAAGCAGACTGCCTAAGACCGTCTTGAAAAAGCCTACTCAAATGGTAAGTTGAAACGGTGCCGCCCTCGGCGGCAGACAGTCTTGCTATTTGACCGTCAGTTTCAACTTATCCGGCAAGCAGACTGCCTGTGACAGTCTGCTTGCCTAAACAAGCTTGCGTATCAAGGTTTCTTTTTCTCCGTACAGCAAATCGATCGGCGGAATCTCGATCATGGTATAAGCGCCGGGCGCCTGCTTCATTGCCGCGCGCGCCACATTGATCAGATTCTGACCGGTTAACGCGGGATTGTTAATTTTCATGTCAAAGCTGAACAATTGGTTCTGCGTCGTACCGGACACGCCCTTGCGCGTCATGTTTACACCATGTCCCATATCCTTCAATGCATCCACGCTTTCCACCGCCATAACATGGGTTTCATCATGTACAAAATAATCATCGCTTTTGATTCTGGCGGCGACTTCCTCCAGACGATAGCCTTCCTGCAGTTCGATATACACCATTCTTCTGTGAATGCCGGTGCCGGTCGGAATGGTCATCGACAAGGCGTTTTTGACTCCCTCTATCGCTTTTACAGCAACGGTATGCCCCATGCTCATGCCGGGACCGAAGTTAGTATAAGTAATTCCTTTGGGTGCGCAAGACTCCATTAAAGTCCGAACAACCGAATCCGAACCGGGATCCCATCCCGCAGAAATGATGGCAACCGTTCCGCTTTCCTTGGCAACAGCATCCAATTCCTGCTTCAATTCCCAAATAGAAGTATGTATATCATAACTATCTACTGTGTTAATTCCCATGGAAAGATACATCTTTGCATATTCCGGTACTTTTCTGGTTGGTGTACACAGAATGGCCACGTCCGGTTTTACCGACAATTCCTGAATATCTTTTACTACCTCTATCCCCGCTAATTCAGGGGCATTTTGAGCATTTACCGTACGTCTTACGACGCCGACAACCTCCATATCTGCCGAAGTGTGAGCCGCCTCCAATACTGACTTCCCGATATTGCCGTAACCTACAACAGCAACTTTTATCATATTCATCCATCCTTCCCAAATATCACCGCTTTTAAACACGATGATGACCTTTTCAATCACTGAAATATTATATCAAAATTATTTCCGACTTGCAATCATTATTTTAGTATTAAAACAAGCCGCGAAAAAGAGCGGATAACCAACGCTATCCGCTCCTGACGCTTTGATCAATAAGCGTACATCTCAGTCAGTATCGGCATTGATGCAGACACCGAACTCTACATATATTTTTTAACGCTTTCCGGTAGCTCGGAAGCATCGGCGGAAACGGTAAATACCAAAGTGGTATTGTTTTCTTCCGCCAACGCATTCAGTGCATCCAGAACCTTTCCTAATGCTTCAAAATCGCGTCCGCCGATTTTTAACACAGAATCAACATAAAGATCGGTAATATCATAATTGCACGCCAACAGTCCGGCAACAAATCCATAAAACATTCCGTAACCATCGATTTTGTAATGCTCAACGTCGATCAATCTGGCGGTGTGTTTCAAGTCAAAAGTAAGTTTTGCGCCCTTTTCCAGCACTACCACATTACCGCCGGAAGTTTCCAGGGAGTGATTTACCATGTCAATTAAAATTTTGGTCTTACCGGTACCTTTGTTACCTACAATCAACTTTATCATGTTAATTCCTCCATTTTGGTAAAAAATGCGTGGACATTTCTCACCTATATTTTGATTTATTGTTATATACGGTTTCCCGTATAAAACCATCCTGATTTTTTGCTGCTTTTTATTACTTGAGTTTTTCTTCCAAAGCGGCTTTCTGATCCTCATATCCCGGCTTACCTAACAAAGCAAACATATTTTTCTTGTAGCTTTCCACCCCGGGCTGATTAAACGGATTTACTCCCAGCATATAACCGCTGATAGCGCAGGCTTTTTCAAAGAAATACACCAAATATCCGAAAGTATATTCAGAAGTATCCGGAATATCTAAGATAATATTCGGTACTCCACCCTCACAATGCGCCAAAACAGTACCTTCAAATGCTTTTTGATTCACCACCGACATATTCTGATCGGAAAGGAAATTCAAGCCGTCAAAATTATTGGCATCCGGTTTGATAAAGAAATCCTTTTTCGGCTTTTCAATATGAACCACCGTTTCAAACATCGAGCGAGTTCCGTCCTGAATAAACTGTCCCAGAGAATGCAGATCGGTAGAGAAAGTGACCGAAGCCGGAAACAATCCCTTATTATCCTTTCCTTCACTCTCACCGAACAATTGCTTAAACCACTCCGCCATCATGGTAAAGGAGGGATCATAGCTCACAAGCAGCTCGATCATCTTTCCTTTTCGGTGCAGCGCATTTCTCAACGCCGCATATTTATAGCAGTCATTCTGATGGATATCCGGTGTCATAAAATTCTGCTGAGCGGTACGTGCGCCCTCCATAATGCTGTCAATATCGCAGCCGGCTACCGCAATCGGAAGCAATCCTACCGCTGTCAGCACAGAAAATCTTCCGCCGACATCATCGGCTATCACAAAGGTTTCGTACCCTTCTTTATCGGCAAGTTCTTTTAAGGTACCGCGTTTTTTGTCGGTAGTGCAGAAAATCCGTTCCTTGGCGCCGTCTTTTCCGTATTTGGTTTCCAGCAATTCCCGAAACAC
>JAQXIB010000184.1 GCA_029007575.1 Clostridiales bacterium
GAAAGCCAGAGCATGAAATCTGAATTGCCGGAACTGAACATCGGTGATACCGTTAAAGTTCACGTTAAGATCAAAGAAGGCGACAAGGAAAGAATTCAGATTTTTGAAGGAACCATCATCGCTAAGAAACATGGCGGAGTAGCCGAGACCTTTACGGTTCGCCGTGTATCTCACGGATGCGGAGTAGAGAGAGTATTCCCGGTTCATTCTCCGAATGTGGCTAAAGTCGAAATTGTCAGAAGCGGACGCGTTCGCAGAGCAAAATTGTTCTATCTGCGTGACAGAGTCGGTAAGGCTGCAAAAGTCAAAGAAAAAATTCGCTAGACTTTGTGAGAAAAAGGGACTTGATCGTCCCTTTTTTGCTTTATTTTATTTTCTGAATGTGCAACACCTGTCGAAAAAGTTGATTTCGACAGGTGATATTGCAAAATGAAAAGAAGTGACCTGTCGATGAAAGATGAACGTTCCTATGAGCATCGCTCTGAGCTGATTTCTCTGCGTTCCAATCTGCTTGATTGGGCAGATTCGATTATATTTGCACTGATCGTTGTGATGTTTTTTAATCTGGGCTTTCGGATTGTCAACGTCAATGGAGGCTCTATGCTGCCGACGCTGCATACCAACGACCGACTGATTGTATCCTGCGTCAATTATCATCCACAGTATGGGGATATTGTAGTGTCCGTGCAGGAAAATGCAGTGGAAAAAGCAATTATTAAGCGTGTGATCGCAGTGGGCGGCCAAACCGTTGATATTGATACCGAAAAAGGCATCGTGTATGTCGACGGGAAAGCACTGGATGAGCCGTATATTTATGATTTGACCTATGTCATTCCGTATCCGCCGATGGAGTTTCCTTTAACGGTTCCGGAAGGCTCGGTGTTTGTGATGGGAGATAATCGTAACGACTCCTTGGACAGCCGGAGTACGGCGGTCGGTTTTATTCGGGAACGATATATTCTCGGTAAGGTTGTGTTTCGTATTTTTCCGTTTGATCAGATTGGCAGCGTTTCTTGATACTCGGTGTCATGCAATGATATTTGCCTGAATAGAATGTACTGTTGCCGTGTTTAGACAGAGAAAGGACGTGAATATCATTTATGTTAGATTCAGATCATGCAGTTTCGACTAAAAATGCGCCAACGTTTAGTCTGAAACGTGAAGTATTTGAATGGTTGGAAACCATAGCTTTTTCTTTGGTGGCGGTGGTTTTGATATTTACCTTTGTGTTTCGGATCGTCGGCGTTGACGGAGATTCGATGATGAACACCCTTCATGATAAAGACCGTCTGATCATTACGCATCTGTTTTATCAGCCGAAACAAGGCGATATCATTATTATTACGCAGCCAAATTCTGTCAACAAACCACTGGTAAAGCGTATCGTAGCACTCGGCGGTCAGACGGTGGATATTGATACCGACAGGGGACTTGTCTATGTAGACGGCGAGGTTATCGATGAGCCGTATATTTTGGAACCCACTACATATATGCCGCCGTCGTCTGTGGAGTTTCCTTATACTGTCCCCGAGGGAAAAGTGTTTGTGATGGGAGATAATCGCAATAATTCGCTGGACAGCCGGAGCACCGGAGTGGGACCGATCGATGAACGGTACATTTTAGGAAAAGCGGTATTCCGTATTTATCCGTTTGATTCCATAGGCGGTTTGTACGGCAATATGGATTGATAGTTTCATTTCAATAGCGGCAGAGCAAAGAACGCTTCCTGCCGCTGTTTTCATTTGAGTTTTGTTTAAAATGCGGTATGATTTCACAGAGAAAAACAGTGGTTTGTAAAGGGGCGGAGGGCATTGGAAAATAATCAAAAAAAGAAAGCGATAATAATCTTATGTACACTGTTAATTCTCATTGGATTGATTGGAACTTTCTTTCTGCTTGGCGGTAAAAAAAGCAGTGATACAGCAAAGAAAACGGAAAGTATTCCGATTGACCGCAGCAATACGGAAAATAATATCTCTGAAAAAATGGACGGGGCTGAAAACGAAGATAGTGGTAATCAAAATATATCGGTTGCTGCCGACAATATTACTGCGTCAAAGAACAGCAGTGTTAACAATAGCCCAAGCATTACAGTGAAATCAAGTACGAATATCACAAAACCGAGCGTTAACAGTAATATTACATCTGACCGTGCAAACAGCGGCGAAGACAGCAATAAAAAGCAGGAGTCCGAAACAACAGCAGATGTTGCCGATACCTTCACGCAAAAGTCGTTTCAAACAACCGAAGCTGTTGAATTAAAGTACTGGCTTTATACTCCTAAAAATCCGACCGCGAATATGCCGTTAATTGTATATTTGCACGGCGGAAGCGGCAAAGGCAGTGATTTAAATACAGTTGTAAAGGATGGTTTCCCGAAATATTTAAAGGACGGAGAATTGGGGAAGGTTAACGCCTATGTCATAATACCGCAATTGCCATCCAGCTATAAGGGATGGTCTGATATAAAAGTTTCGTTAAGAGATTTCATTGTGAGCACCAAAAATACTTACGGAATCAATCCCGATAAAATCAGCTTAACGGGGCATTCTATGGGTGGAAAAGGAACTTATGATCTAGCCCTTGCATATCCGAATCTATTTTCTTGTATAGCGCCTATGAGTGGAAGCATAACCGTAAACGATGCCAATATTAATAAATTAATAGATGTTCCGGTCTGGGCGTTTGTTGGTTCGGCGGATACTATTGTTGATCCGTCATCTTCAATCAATTTTATCAACGGGCTAAAGCAGGTTAACAATAATGTTGAATTGACAATATTTGACGGAGCAGGACACTTTGAGGTCCCTGAGCTTGGCTATAAAAGTACGGATGTTGTCAGTTGGCTAATAAATCAAACTCGATAATAATTTTCTGTATACAGTAAAATTTTAAGGAAATGATAGCATGAATGAAATGAATATCCAATGGTTCCCAGGGCATATGGCGAAAACAAGAAGATTGATCGGGGAAAGCCTGTCACTGGTCGATTTAGCGATCGAACTCACCGACGCCAGAATCCCTCAAAGCAGCCGTAATCCGGAACTGGACAAATGGCTGTCGGACAAGCCTCGAATCATTATCTTAAACAAAAGCGATTGTGCCGACGAAAATATTACCAAACAATGGATCGCTTATTATAACAAGCAAGGCATACGTGCGCTGATGGCCGACTGCAAAAGCGGCAGAGGCGTTGCCGGCATTATTCCCGCCATCAAGGCAGAACTGGCTGATTTGCTGGAACGCAGAGCGGCGAAAGGAATTGCCGGGAAGCCGCTTCGCGTTATGGTGGTCGGGATTCCGAATGTGGGAAAGTCCTCGCTGATCAATAGGCTTGCCGGTTCCAAACGGGCAAAGGTAGAGGATCGCCCCGGCGTCACCAGAGGACGGCAATGGGTGAAAATCAGCAACGAACTGGAATTGCTGGATATGCCCGGTGTGTTGTGGCCGAAATTTGAGGATCAAACGGTCGGCGAGCACCTTGCGTTTACCGGAGCTGTCAAAGATGACGTGGTGGATATCGAGTGGCTTGCGATGCGGTTGTTGCAGCTTTTGAATCGGGATTATCCGCAACTGTTGAAAGAAAGATATAAAGTGGAAGCGTCAGAAGACACCGAAGCCTATGAACTATTGACTATGGTGGGCAGAAAACGCGGAATGCTGATATCGGGGGGGAAAGTCAATACCGAGCGGGCGGCGATTACGGTGCTCGACGAATACCGCAGCGGAAAATTAGGCAAAATTTCACTGGAAAAACCGCCGAAATCCGAATAACGGCGATCATGCCGGAAGGGAGCAGCATTGTGAATCTGTTTGAATATGATGAAAGCCTGAACATTGATCGGCTTTGCGGTATTGACGAAGCAGGCAGAGGGCCACTGGCAGGGCCGGTGTTTGCCGCGGCAGTCATTTTGCCGAAAGGATGCGTCATTGACGGCTTGAATGACAGTAAAAAACTGTCCGAAAAGAAGCGGGAGCAGCTTTTTGATGAAATCACCGCCAAAGCGGTTGCTTATTGCGTTGCTTCGGCGTCGGTGGAAGAAATTGACGAAATCAATATTTTGCAGGCAACCTTTCTGGCGATGAAGCGGGCGGTCAATGGATTGTCGGTCAAGCCGGACCTTTGTCTTGTGGACGGAAACCAAAATCCGCAGGTCGGTATTCATAGCCGATTAGTGGTAAAAGGGGATGCGACCTCTGCTTGCATTGCCGCCGCGTCGATTCTTGCCAAGGTGTCCAGAGATCGATATATGCTGGATTTGGCAAAGCAATATCCGCAGTATCAACTGGAAAAGCATAAAGGATACGGCACAAAGCTGCATTGCGATTTGATTTATGAATACGGTGTCTCTGAAATTCACCGAAAGTCCTTTATGAAGAAAATTTTGGACAGAAAAGGGCAGCCTACCAAAGGAGAGATCGGTGAAAACGCGGTCGCTTCTTATTTGGAAGAGCAGGGCTATGACATCATCGGCCAGAATTATCACAGCCGTTACGGTGAAATCGATATTATTGCCGAGCAGGGGAATATCATTGCCTTTGTGGAGGTCAAGGCACGCGGCCCGAAATCAAAAGGCGCGCCGGCAGAAGCAGTAACGCTGGCAAAGCAGAAAAAAATTCTTCAAACGGCGCTGCTGTATCTGCAGGAAACGCAATCAACGCTGCAGCCGCGTTTTGATGTGGCGGAAGTGTTTTTTACTTCTGGATCCGGCACCCAAATTTCCGAGATACGATACATAGCTGATGCATTTACCCAAAATGAATCCAATTCATAAATTCCTGTTTTCTTTGATATGATGGTAAAGAATCGAAAGATA
>JAQXIB010000185.1 GCA_029007575.1 Clostridiales bacterium
CGTTTTCGCATCCAACATCTGAGAAGTGGAAGCAATGGTAAATTCCGCCTTCATTTCTCCGGTCAGAAAATAAGCCATCAAATCGGGCATGAATAGCATTTTTTCTGCTCTTTCCAGAACGTCCGGACGTTTGGTCGCCCATGAATACAACTGGAACAAAGTGTTGAAACGAGCAAACTGGATGCCGGTTCTTGCATAAATTTCCGCTTTCGGAACGACCTTGTCCGCTTCCTCAATAATTCCCATCGTATTTTCATCCCGATAATGAAGCGGATTTCCGATCAGCTTGCCTTCTTTATCCAGTAAGCCGAAATCTACTCCCCAGGTATCAATACCAATTGCGTCAAATCCACCGGCATTTACCGCTTTTACAATTCCCTGCTTGATTTCATGCATCAAGCGCAGAATATCCCAATAGAAAGTTCCCTGCAATTTTACAGGATCATTGGAAAAACGGTGAATTTCGGTCATTGTTATGTCTTTACCGTCAAACTCAGCCAGCATCGCTCTTCCGCTGGAAGCACCAAAATCAAAAGCCAATACTCTTTTTGACATCATCATTCCTCCATCATGAAAAATCTAAGGCAATGCGATAGCCTTTCAAATTTGAAAGGCTATCTGTCTTATCTATTATTGATTCTTTTATGATCTTTTAGACAGAACATCTTTTTCATATTTACGAACCTGCTCCAACCATTCCAATCCGACCGAAGCGTTCTTTGTGGCGCAATAATAATCCCAAACCAAGCTGAAAGGCATTGCTTTAAATTCCTGCACATAAGCAAGTCTGGCGCTCAAATCGCCTTTTGCTTCCAGCGCTTTCATGGTATCCACCGGCTGAAGCAGTGCGTTGAGCATTGCTTTTCTGGTGTTTCTCAGACCGGTCACCCACGCAACGATACGGTTGATAGAAGCATCAAAGAAGTCTGTCGCTATATAAGTATTCTCCAATTTGCCCAAACGAACCAATTCATCCATAATTGCTCTGGTTTCGTCATCAAACGCAACAACATGGTCGGAATCCCAGCGAATCGGACGGGATACATGGAGCAGAACGGAATCCATAAAAGTAAATACGGAAGAAAGCTTTGCGGAAACAACTTCCGTCGGATGATAATGTCCGGTATCCAGTGTCAAAATGATATGATCTTTGTTTTTGGACATTACATATCCCATGCAGAATTCGTGAGAACCAACTGTATAACTTTCCGCGCCGATACCGAACACCTTGGATTCAATGCCGTCAATCACATTTTTGACATCCTTGGTCGCTTCAAATATCTGATCGTAACTATCTTTCATCCGCAATCTCGGAGAAATTGTATCAACCGGGACTTCCTTGTCTCCGTCCGGAGTCCAATGGTTAATCACACAAGGTTTGCCGGTTCTTTCCGCAAAATACGCACCGACTTTACGGCAACGGATACCGTGTTCGATCCAGAATTTTCTGACATCCTCATCGGCTGCGGACAAGGTTCCGTTCTCGCTCTTCGGATGAGAAAAATAGGTCGGATTGAAATCCAGACCGATTCCCTGCTCGACAGCCCAATCTGCCCAGTTGGCATAATGTTCCGGCTCGATTTCGTTTCTGTCCACAAAGCCGTCCACTTCCAAATAGCTGGCATGCACATTTACTTTTTTGGTACCGGGGATAAACTTCATTGCCAATTCCAGATCGGCACGCAGCTCTTCCGCGTTTCTGGCTTTGCCGGGATAATTACCGGTAGCCTGAATGCCTCCGGTCAATTCTCCGCCTGCCTTTTCAAATCCAGAAACATCATCGCCCTGCCAGCAATGAATGGAAATCGGTGTCTTATCGCATATTTCTATTGCTTTATCGACATCGATACCATACTGAGCATATATCTCTTTTGCAATTTCATAACCCTTTTTAATTTGATCCATTGTCTTACTCCTTCTGAAAGAATTTTGAATTACTTGATTTCTAATTTTATTAATGATATTATTATACTAGTAAACAAGGGTGTTTGTCTACCTTTGGCGAAAAAATTGATAATTTATCAACATTTTCAACCTTTTCTTTCACAAATGATCAAATATAATCATAAAGGAACTAAAGTATTGCAGTAATGTTAGTTATTCATACAAATATTTATCGATTATCACGAATTTAGTTGTATATATTTACGAATGGATGTGAATAAAATGTTCGCATATGAACGAAAACAGCAAATTTTAGATCTCTTAAAAATAAAAAAAGCCATATCGGTAGAAGAATTGTGCAAAACCCTTTATACAAGCGGAGCTACCATCAGACGAGATTTGCAGGATTTGGAAAAGGATCGGCTTATTAAGCGTACTCATGGAGGGGCTGTATTGCTGGAAGGCACCTCCACCGAAACACCGCTGGTACTACGGGAAAGTGAGAATTCTTCCCAAAAGCAACTGATTTCAGAATTGGCAGTAAAGCATATTTCGGACGGTATGACGCTGTTTTTTGATTCCAGCAGTACAGTGTCATACATTATCCGTCAATTACACCAATTTCAGGGATTAAAAGTGATCACCAACGGCATCAAAACGGCGTCGTTATTATCAGATTACAAAAATATCAAAATTTACTGCACCGGCGGAATCATCAGAGATAATTCCCGTTCTCTGGTCGGACATTCCGCGCAGGCATTTATCGCACAATTCAACGCTGACGTTTGCTTTATGTCCTGCCGCGGTTTGAGTCTGGAAAAAGGCGCGACCGACCCGAGCGACGAGGAAGCGTATATCAAAAAAGAATACCTTTCCAACAGCGACAAAAGGATCCTGCTCTGTGACACTACCAAAATTGGAGTCAATTATTTTTGCAAGGTGGCGCCTTTGCACGAATTTGATTACATCATTACCAACAGCCGGGAAGCTACCGAAAAATACAATGCATACACCCGCCAATCCTCTGCTCACGCTCCTTCCGACCTGTCAAAATAACAAAGTCGATCCATATCGGTTCAGAAAGCGTCTTTTCTATAAAAAAATTATGAAAGTTTTCTTATTTTACTTGATAAACATTTTAAAATAGAATATAATATATACAAGTTGATTCCATTGTTTTGCACTTTTGATTTATAGGAGGCTTTTAATAAAATGCATGAAAAAACAATGACATTTAAAGTTCATGAAGATAAAGATTCGGAAATGAAACAGATTTTAACGACGGTTTACGATGCATTGCGTGAAAAAGGATATAATCCTATTAATCAGATTGTCGGATACATTTTGTCGGAGGATCCCACCTATATCACCACCTATAATAACGCCAGAAGTTTGATTCGCCGCATCGACCGTGATGAACTGCTCCAAGCATTGGTAAAATCTTATCTCACCGAATAATTTAGGCTTTCAAATATAGCTGAAATCGGTACATCTGTGAATCACCAAATCTCATGAAATAAGCAACAAGCCGAAAAGGACTTTCCTGCCCTTTTCGGCTTGTTTTGTATAATAAGTTTGTCAAAAGTTACTTTGCTCGGCGATCGGATAAAGGGTACGCAGCCGCTTTAACCCGCTCGAAATGCGATCTGCAGAATATCCGTTTTCGGTCAATTTTTGTTCCTCCGTCTGTCCGAGTTTCTGATAAAATTGCAAAGCGGTATTGATATAATATTTGCCGTCCGCTTGCTCCAGCTTACGAAACAGCAGATCCTCTGCCTCACAGTAATTTCCCTCATAATACAGTTTAGTCAGACGATACTCGAAAAAGGCAATTTCATCGATAACTCCGTTTTCATCCACAATGCTGACCATGGTTTCCTGCTCATGATAATGCACAAGCTTAGATAAAAATTGCGCCATGTCCTCGATCATTCGTAAAATATAATCCTGCTGAAACATAATTGCCTCTCTACTGCGCATTCAAAGCGCCTTTTTTGTCAGTGTACCATAAACACAATCGGCTGTCAACGACTTTACAAAGCGGCAAACTTTTTACCGCCTCGTGTTTTTAAATAATTTCCCAACAAAACAGAAGCCGCCGCAAAAAGAATAATGCAGATCAGCAAATAGATTTCCAATGACACAAAACGGCTGATCAACGCAATATAAAGGATCGCCGGCACCGCTAAGATCGCCATTGAGCCAAGCATGGCAATGATGGTACTGGCGCCTTGCTTCACTGCCGCAGTTTCATTGATCCAATCAAATTTCGGAAAAAGCAGGTTTATCCACACACCGAACAATGCGGTAAATACCGTCACCGCGGCAGGCACCAAAAACAATAACAGGATTTGAAAGAGATTCGCGGGCAAAGCGATACTGCAGATCACAGCCGAAACGGCGACTGCCGGCAGGCAGATGATCATATGCGCAAATGCTTTGGAACATAAAATATCTCCGCCGTCTACCGGGATGGACTGCGCGATCCACAGACTTTTCCCTTCCAGAGAAACAGAAGGCGCCGATACGATATTCATAGCACAGCAAAAGGCTAAAGCAACCGATGCAATAGGTGCCAGCATACCGGACAAGCTCGGCATCACTGTCAGAAATTCGGTCATCGTATCTTGCTTGATTGCTAGGAATACAGAAAGAATAATCATAAAAACCACGCCAATCGCTCCGTTAAGCATATACATTGCGCTGGAAAAGAAACGTCTCAATTCCTTTCCTACCAGCGCATGACGAACGCTTTGTACTTTGACAGGTTTCTCTTTGTAAACCGATTTTACGGTGGATTTTTGCGACGTCGCAATCCGAATAAAGTTATGGCTTAAAATCATATAAACCACCGCGAACGGTAAGATCATGCAAACGGCATACAGAAGCATACTGATGATATTGCCGTCTGCCATTGCCAAACCGAAATGATAAAACGGAAATGCCGCTTTTTTAACGGCATTCGCCACTTCGGAGCCGTTGGCAATCAGAAGATTGATATAATTTTGAATCTGGCTGTACACTGCAAAATACACAGCAAGGAATCCGACTGACAAAATCACGGTAATAATATTTTTAAACCGGATTTTACTACTGATGATCGCCAGAATCCAACCGAAAAAAGCCGAAATTGCCAGAACAAGAAACGGCAAAAGCAACACACCGATGACAAATCCGAAAATCATCCCGATTGAAACCGGGCGATGAAAAAGAAAAACAATGCCGGCAGGCAGCATAACCAATAATTCAAACAAATAATCGGACAGCAGTAAAATGCCGATGCGGCTTAATAATATGGTGCGAGGCGGAATCGGCATGGACAACAGCAATTCATTGTCTTTGGCATCGTACAATTGCGTTTGCGTTGCAAACACGCTTCCAATCAGACACAGGAAAAACGCAACCATTCCCGCTACCGAGAAATACAGCCATGACAATCCGGCATCGCAGAGAGGAACGCACAAACCTTCAAACAGCATTCCAAATATAAATATGAAGCACAGAATAACATATACCGCCAAAACACCGATCAATATTTTAAAAGCCGTTCCGCGTTGCTTTTGGTTTTTCGAGCTTTTAAACATTCCCGAAAGCATTGCTGTCATTCTGATGCGAAGCAAAGTCTTAAACATGTTCTTCCTCCAATTCCAAAAAGACATCTTCCAACGAAGTGTCGCCTTTTACCTCGTCGGTCGTACCGCTTGTAATCAGCTTGCCGCCTTTGATAATGGCAATTTTATCGCACAGCTTTTCAGCTACCTCCAACACATGGGTGGAAAAAAAGATCGCTCCGCCGTTATCACACAACTGCCGCATCAATTGCTTGACAATATGAGCCGCTTTGGGATCCAATCCGACGAACGGCTCGTCCATGATCATCAGCTTCGGAGCATGAATCAGAGCCGAAATAATGGCAAGCTTTTGTTTCATGCCGTGAGAATAGGCACTGATGGGTTGTGACAAATCTGCGGTCAGCTCAAACAAGTCGGACAATTTCTTGATTTTATCTTCCCTCTCTTTTTTGGGAATCCGATAAACATCGGCGATGAAGTTTAAGTACCGTATGCCCGTCAAAAATTCATACAAATCCGGATTGTCGGGAATATATGCCAAGTTTCGTTTACATTCCAGAGGATTTTCCGCAATGGAAATACCGTTAATTCGAATCTCTCCCGAATCAAACGGCAAAATACCACAGCAGGATTTCAGCGTAGTCGTTTTTCCGGCGCCGTTGTGTCCGATAAATCCGTAAATTTCACCCGGCTTGATCTCCAGACACAAATCGTCCACTGCTTTTTTATTTCCGTAATTCTTAGTTAAATGCTCGATTTTCAACATATGCTTTTTCATCCTTTCGATTGCTTTTCGATTTCTGTTTCAGAACGTTTATGGCAAAACCGCCGTCGAGATTTGATGCAATACTTTCTCATCGCCTCCAATCAGCACAATATTGCCGTCACGAAGGGTTAATTTTAAAAACGGACCTTTCTGCGGATTCAAATAGACTCGACAATCTCCCCAGTCGGACTGATGAAATTTTCCCTTTAACAGATTATCCGTCGCGGTGCCGACCACCTTCCCCAATCGTGGCAGAGTTTTCAGCATTTCTGTCGAAGCAATATTGTCGATATTTTCCTCATATACCGTGTTCAGATGCTCCACCAGTACTTCGCCGCCGACTATTTTGGTTTGGAGCGGCGTAAACTCTTCCGCCATGCACCACACACCCAACAGCGGCATTGCAGCTAACAACAGCGCCGTGAAGCCCATCAAAATTTTTCCGGCAGGAAGCGCCAAGTTGATGGTTGTTCCGATTCCGACACGCGCGTTTACGATAAAATGGCGATCGTTGGGGTTATAATAAAACAGGCCGAAAATCCAATGCTCATCTTCGTCTTTATAACGCAGCTTTCCGGTTTGGGACGACAGCTTCTCCTGCATCACGCGGGTGACTAATTCCGCCCGGACCGAAATGATCAGCAGTAAAAGAGTATATATGATTGAAATGATCAGCATTGCCATACCGTTGTAAATAAACAGCCAAAAAAATATACTGAAAGCAGCGGTGAGGTAAATCGTCCAAAGAAAAAATTTGGACCAGTTATACTGTCTGACTCTGGTCAGCGCCAAGCTGATATCGGTATTATCGTCTATCGATTCCTTTTTCTGCCGATAGATCATTCTTTGCAAAAACACAAATAAAAGCACAATTACAAAATTGATTCCGTAGCCGAACAGCATCCATCCGAGTTCCTCACTGTGCAATTTAGTGCAAAGTGTGACCACAATCGGAATCAAGCTGATCAATACGGGAGGAAGCATCCAATAAACGGATAATCTTTTCGGCTCTACCGATGCCGCTTTGGTATCGACCACAGTTAGTTCAGACCACTCACTGAACCATTTGTTTTCTTTTTTCAGCGCTTTCAGCTTTTGATTTGCTTTGATATAAATAACATATGGAATGATGATCACAACATCGATCCAAAGCATATACAGCGTTAAAACTACCGAAAACCACGGAACAAAAAAGAAAGCAACTGGCATCACAGCCAGTATCAACGTAGTGATTTTTAAATTTCGGCGATACTTTTTACAAATATCGATCACCGCAGCGTCCTCTCTTGCATCATACGGTAATGTAACGCCTAATATGATGTTCTTTTTCGGTTTGGTCTCATTTGCCAGCATCACATAAATAATCGGTACGATCGGCAGCATACATACCAACATAATAATTTGAAAGGCCATAATCATCTTCCCTCCTTTTTAATCTGAGTTTGAATAAATCCGGTCGCAGATTTCTAAAAATTCCTGCTTGGATATTCCGTTTAAGCGCGCCTCTGAAAGGATCACTTTCAATAATTCCATGGATTTATCCGATAGCCCTTTGGGCTTTTCCAAATGGTCATTTACGATCGCACCGCTTCTGCGGTCGGATAAAATATATCCTTCCTGTTTCAACAATTGATACGCTTTACTGACTGTCATCATGTTGATGCCTGCTTCATCTGCAAGCGCTCGGATGGTAGGCAGTTTTTCTCCGGGCGCCAGCGTTCCCTGTGCGATGCCTTGTACAATTTGATTACGGATTTGCCGATATATGGGAATATGAGACGCAAAATCAAGCCGTAAAATCATTTTATGACCATCTCTTTCTGATACTAAAATCTAATCCAATGCATTATTTGCATTATTTATTATAATGCAAATAATGCAAGTTGTCAATCTTTCTGCCTTGATATTTCCGGACAAAAACAGATTCCGTAAAAGGCACTTGGCTTTTTCACGGAATCTGTTTTGGAACGTGTTTATTTTATTTTGACTACTTCATAACCGGCATCTGTCACTGCTTTCACAAGCAGATCATCCTCCACCGGATGCGAAAGCTGCAAAACCGCTTTTTTATCCTCCAAACTGACCTGCGCCTGCACGCCGTCGATGCCGTTTAGCACCGCCTCTACTCTGGCCTTGCAGTGATTGCAGGACATTCCTTCGATCCACATTTCTTTTTCCATTTTTGTATTCTCCTTAATATGAATTTCATTTGGATGAGCTTGCTGTTCAAAGCTGTGGTCTCGCTGAACGGTATGATATTTCGGACGGAACAGCTTGAGCCGCAAAGCGTTGCTCACCACGCAAACCGAGCTTAAACTCATCGCGGCAGCCGCAAACATCGGATTAAGCTTCCAGCCCAGTACCGAAAAAAACACACCTGCCGCCAGCGGAATACCGATGGTATTATAGATCAACGCCCAGAACAGATTCTCTTTAATATTACGAAGAGTGGCTTTGCTCAACTGTACCGCTGCCACCGCGTCCAAAAGATCGCTTTTCATCAGGATAACATCCGCCGATTCAATGGCAATATCAGTTCCCGCACCGATCGCAATGCCGACATCGGCACGTGCCAATGCCGGAGAATCATTGATACCGTCCCCTACCATGGCAACCTTTTTCCCGCTTTCCTGAAGCTGTCTGATTTTTTGCTCTTTTTGCTGCGGCAGTACCTCGGCAATGACCTCGTCGATCTCCACTTCACGCTGAATCGCATTCGCCGTTTTGGAATGATCCCCCGTCAGCATCACGGTATGGATCCCCATATGCTTCAATTCGGATATTGCCGTTTTGCTGGAGGGCTTTAAGGTATCTTTGACCGCAATCACGCCGATTACTCTTTGTTCATCCGCAAAAAACAACGGCGTTTTTCCCTGCTCCGCAAAATCCAGAACGATATTTTCCGGCAAATCCATCACAATGTGATTTTCATCGAGCATCTTCTGATTGCCGGCAAAATATTTTTTCCCCGCGATCGTGCCGACAATCCCCTGTCCGGTAACCGATGTAAAAGAATCCAGCGCATCGGGCTGAATATTTTCCTGATCGGCCTGAAGCATGATTGCTTCCGCCAGCGGATGTTCCGAAGCGTTTTCCAAAGTTGCGGCAATTTTCAGCAAGGCAGTTTCCGAAAAGCCTTCGGCGGTGACGATGTCGGTAACGACCGGTTTGCCGGCAGTCAGTGTGCCGGTCTTGTCGAACACGATCGTATCGATGCCGTGCAATATTTCCAGCGCTTCGGCGGACTTGATTAAAATGCCGTTTTGCGCGCCCTTTCCTGTTCCGACCATGATCGCAGTCGGCGTCGCAAGTCCCAATGCACAAGGACAGGAAATGACCAGCACGGCGATCCCGATAGACAGCGAAAATGCAAAAGACTGACCGATCAACAGCCATACAATCACCGAAATCAGTGCAACAGCAATCACAATCGGCACAAATACACCGCTTACCCGATCAGCCAGCTTGGCAATCGGCGCTTTGGAAGAACTCGCTTCTTCAACCAGCCGAATGATCTGTGATAAAGTTGTATCTTCTCCGACCTTGGTCGCTTTCATCCGAAAATATCCGGCTTTGTTCATGGTCGCACCGATCACGGTATCGCCCGGACCTTTTTCGACAGGGATACTTTCTCCGGTGATAGCAGCTTCATCCACCGAAGTGCCGCCCTCTATGATGATTCCGTCCACCGGAATGGTATTGCCCGGCTTAACCACGACGATATCATCCCGAACGACTTCTTCCGACGGGATTTCCGTTTCTGCTCCGTCTCGAATTACCAGTGCCGTTTTCGGCGCCAGATGAATTAGTTTTGTGATTGCTTCCGAGGTTTTCCCCTTTGCCCGGGTTTCTAAATACTTTCCGAGCGTAATCAAGGTCAAGATCATTCCGGCGGATTCAAAATACAGATCCATGGTGTATTGATGCACCAAATCCATATTCTGATGCCCCAACCCGAATCCGATCTGATAAATCGCAACAATCCCGTAAACTATGGCTGCCGCCGAACCGATGGCAATGAGGGAATCCATATTTGGAGAACCCTTAAACAGTGTTTTAAAGCCCACCTGAAAATATTTAAAATTTACAAAAACAATAGGAATGACCAGCAAAAACTGGGTAAAAGCGAAGGACAGCGCATTTTCATGTCCGGTCAAGAAAGACGGCAGCGGCACGCCCATCATATGTCCCATCGAAATATAAAAAAGCGGGATCAAAAACACCAAAGAAAGGATCAACCGAAACTTCATGTTTTTCAATTCTCCGGCAATGGCATCTTCCGGGACGGAGGGAGTTTTCTTAGCGGAATGTTTAGATGAAATCAGCGACGCATGATATCCGCCGGATTCCACCGCCTGCACAATATCCTGCACCGAAACGAGATCGGAAGCAAAATCCACCGACATACTGTTGCTTAGCAGGTTTACGGTACAATTGCGAATCCCGTTTAACTTGGAAACACTTTTTTCGACATGCGCAGCACAAGCAGAACAGGTCATTCCCGTCACTTGAAATTTTTCGTGAGCCATATCAGCATTTACTCCTCGGTAAGATTCCGTTCTTATATCGTTTAAAATCTACGATTACGGTATATATTATATTCTGATTTTTTCAAAAGTCAATAACCAGAAGAAACATCATTCTGTTCATAACCTCTCCTAAACATTAATTCTTTCCAATAAAAAAGGACGGGGTTTACCCATCCTTTTGCAGGGAAAATGCCCGCATTTATCAAGCTCATATGCGTTTTTTATCAAAGCGATTTCCCTGCCTGATGATAGTATATCCGATACCCGAGCATAATATACCGGTCTTATACTAAAATCTGATTGAAAGCTTTCATCAATTTCTGAGGATGAATTGTACCAGAAAAGGCAGACGACACCGCTGGGCTGACGCCCAGCAAGGAGGATAACACGTTCTGGTGCAATTCAGGTCGGAAAGAATGAAAGCATTTCATTAGATTTTAGTATTATTTCATTTCGATCACATATTCTTTTAAACTGCTCAATTCTTTCATCAGCGGGACACCGATCACCTTTGCCAACGCTTGATTGAGCTCGTCGTATTGGTTGCCGGTGACAATGATTTCATCATATCGATGCTGCTGTAAATCTTCTATTCTGCGGTCAATTTCAGAAATAATCTGTGCTTTTATATTATTCATTTTATTACCATCCTTTCGTTTGCTGAAATTGTTATTAGTATTGCAGGCAACGAAAGGAATATTCCGATTATTTTTTTGATGTTCGATATTTCCGCAAAATAAAAAATAGGATTGCAAGCATCGTCACAACAGTAACTCCGACGCCAAACCGAAATCCGGTCGGATAATAAGTGAATTTAGTTTCATGAGTTCCTTTTTCAAGCGGCACCATAATAAAAGTATCCAAAAGAGTCTGATATTCCGTCTTGTTCCCGTCTACGAACAAGGTAAATCCTTTGTCAAACGGAATAGAAGTATACAAATATCCATTTTCCGGCATTGCAATGCTGCCCGAAACATTCCCGTTTTGATAGTTTTTTGTTTGCAGACCGCTTCCCTGCAGCCTGCGCATTACTGTAGAAAAAGTTTCGGTGTCCAATTCACATATTTCTTCCGCAATCGGATCAATCCAACTGTTGTAAAATTGACAGACCACTTCCAACTCTTGACCGGGTTCAAAGCTGCCGAGGTACAAAACATGCTTGGTTGCACTTCCGAAATATGGAGCATACTCCCTACCGTTTAGATAAATTTTCGCGTTTGCGTGTTTGTTGCTTGCCAGAGAAAGATAGATCGGATTGTCCGATTCTGTACAAAACCGATAGATCAGTTTGTTGTCGCTTACTGACTCTTTCTCAAACGCAATGTCATGAAAGGCTTCTGTTTCTTCGCCGCATATCGCACTGAGCAAACGATTTTGATTTTCAAGATATAAATAAGGATCCAACGATAAATTGTCCGAAGCCGCCAAACCGATAAAGCCCACCGGCAGATAATACGGATTCTCATACAAGGTGATGTCATCGTTTGTCATAACCTGCTGATAAAAATCCGGTAATTCGCTTTTGGCCATGATGTATCGCACGCCGAACAGGCTGTCAGTCACCGGTGTGGAACCGAAATAGGAATCCCAAAAATAATCCTGCGCCATTCCCAGCTTTTTCAGCGTTTGATTGATTTGTTTATTGTACGCCGACGAATAATGGGTGATCCCGTTGTAGCCCAGTGTCAGCGCATCGTTCTTTGACAATTCAAAATCTTTTTCGATCCGGTACCATTGTGACTGATCTTCTTTTGCCTTGGCGACCAATGGGCGAATCGAGGAATAAAAGTTTTCATACTCGGCAGTGGTACGATAGCGGAACTCTCCGTCCAAGCCGTTTATCATGGTTTGGGCGTTATAATATAATTCTCCCATCGTGCTTGCAAAAATCAAAAGTGCCAAGGAAATCAAGGAAATACGTAACGCCCTTTTTTCGGCTTGCTTTCGCACTGCCGATATCAGATTTTCGGTCGCAGGCAGACAAGAAAGCGTCTGAGCTGCCAAAAAAATCAATAGAAAACTGAAAACAAAAGCATATCGATGCGGAAACCAGTTGGGAGACTGAAAAATATGCCAGATGGTATCCGGCACCGTGAAAAGAAAGCTGCATATCATGAA
>JAQXIB010000186.1 GCA_029007575.1 Clostridiales bacterium
CAACGCTCCCGGTACTGTCCGGAAGAATCATCATCCGGAATAACCGCTCCTTTGGCGGATGATTCGGACTGAACCAATTGTTTCAGCCGGAGTTCAAAGGCTTGTTCGTTGAGCGGCAGTTCTACCCAGTCATCTGTCCATGAGGATAAATATGCCGCATTGGATAGCGTTAATTCTTTGATACCGTCTGTGCCGGGTGCAATTAAGGTCTCACCGTGCAGCACTGCGTCGGTAAAGTTTTGGAGGATTTGTGCATGTCCGGATTTGGACGGGGTGTACTCAAATGTTACTTGTGTCAGTTCGGGCGGGGAAGATGCATCCGCGTCAAAACAATATTGACGTTCCGGCTCTGATAGTCTCCACCAGGTGAGCTTGCCTTCTTCTAAGACCAGCTTGCCGAGATCACCGGTAATTTCCAAACGGTTGGTTCCCGGATACTCGCCGGTGGTTGTGATAAAGGTCGCGGTTGCGCCGTTATCGTATTCGGCATAAATGGTTGCGTCATCCTCCACCGCGATATGATGGTATTTTCCGACGCTGCAAAAAGCTCGGATGCGTTTGGGCATGCCGAATATCCATTGCCACAAGTCGAGGTTGTGCGGCGCTTGGTTGAGCAAAACGCCTCCTCCTTCACCGCCCCAGGTTGCCCGCCATTTGCTGGAATCGTAATAGGCTTGGGTGCGGTACCAGTTGGTGACGATCCACACAAGCCGCTTAGGGACGCCGAGCTGTCCGTCTTGCAGGATTTCCCTTGCTTTAGTAAAAAGCGGATTGGTGCGCTGATTAAACATAATGCCGAACACCTTACCGGATTTTTGCGCAGCCTCGTTCATTACCCGCGCGGCGCGGGTATAAACGCCGGCAGGCTTTTCGGAAAGAACATGCTGGCCTGCTGCAAAAGCGTCTGTTGCGATCGTGGGGTGAAAATAGTGCGGTGTAGCAATGATGACACCGTCGGTCAGTCCGCTTGCAAGCAATGCATGGTGGTCTTCAAAGACAGGAATGTCGGGATATTGTTCTGCCAGCGCCCGCCTGCGGTCGGGATCAGTATCGCAAAGTGCAGTCAGCCGCATTCCGTTGATCTGTCCGGTGGCAATGCAATGGGCGTGAGCGCTTCCGATGTTTCCGACTCCGATGATTCCGATTCGCAATTGATTGTTCATAAATCCCGTTCCTTTCACAGACCGCTCCTTATACCGGAAAGCCTTGCCTTACGCACCTAGGTGTTATTTGTTGCCGTAAGTCCCGGTCGTATCAGCGATAACGGCATCAATATTTTCTTTCCGGCGAGAGGTTTTGACTCGTTTCATTAATTCATTATAAAACAAATCCTCATCAAAAGGCAAGGAAATTTCTTTGCCGAGCCAAGCGGATAAGTGCATTGCGTTGGAAAGTGTCAAACCGTTAACACCTTCCTCTCCGCCGGCAACCAGCGGCTCACCGCGCAGAATCGCAGCAGCAAACGCATTGAGTACACCGACATGCTGCGGTGATTGCCCATCTGTTTCTACCTCTATTCTGGTCGATTTCGGCTGTCCGAACGGTATTTTATTGGTTTTGGAAAATTCCGGTTCGGGAGTTTCGAGTTCCCAGAGTGTCAGTTTGCCGTCTTCGGCAACCAGCTTGCCTTTATCCAAGGTAATTTCAAAACGGTTGGTGCCGGGAGCGTCGCCGGTCGTGGTCACAAAAACGCCGGTTGCACCGTTTGCATATTCCACAAAGGTGGTAACGTCGTCTTCTACTTCGATATCATGCCATTTGCCGAAATACATATGGGTATTTACCTTGACAGGCATGCCGCAGATCCATTGCCAGAGATCCAGATTATGCGGGCATTGGTTGAGCAGTACGCCGCCGCCCTCACCACTCCAAGTCGCACGCCATGCGCCGGAATTATAATAGGCCTGTGGGCGATACCAGTTTGTAATAACCCAGTTGGTGCGGCGAATTGCGCCGAGAGAGCCTCCCTGTACCAATTCCCGCATTTTACGGTAAACGTGGTCGGTACGTTGATTAAACATCATGCCGAACACGACGTTGGATTTTTTTGCCGCCTCGTTCATTTCGCGCACCTGCTTGGTGTAAACGCCGGCAGGTTTTTCCACCATCACATGCAGTCCGCGTTTAAAGCATTCCATAGCGTATTTTGGATGATCGTAATGAGGAACCGAAACGATAACCGCGTCGATCAGTCCGCTGTCCAGCATTTCTTCGGCAGTGTTGAATTTTGCCACCGAGGGATCCAGCTTTTCAGTCGCCCATTCCAAACGCTTCGGATTGATGTCCGCCACGGCAGTGAGCTTTATTTCAGGGCATTTTCCTTCTGTGATATTGTTGGCATGAGCGGTTCCCATGTTTCCGATACCGATAATACCGATTCGTACCTGTTCCATCATGATTTCGTTCCTTTCTGTACCTTCGTGTGATTTTGTTATTTTAACCCCATAGCTACCAGATTTTGATAGCTGCGTTTTAAGCAATCAAACGGGTTTTCGTCATAACAGCTATCCTGTTCCACCAAGAGGTAGGAGGTTCCGGCAGCTTCTGCCGCGCTGAGAACGCTGTCAAAATTAATATTGCCCTCTCCGACTACCGCCATCCGCTGTTCTCCGGAGACAATGGCCAGATCCTTTAGGTGAATGCAGGGGACGCGTCCACTTAACTTTTTGATCCATTCCGACGGGTTTCCGCCGCCGTATTGTACCCAGTAGGTGTCCAGGGTAAAGCCCAGTTCTTCGGGCGCAAAGTCCTCCGCCAGCCGTTCCAGATAGAGCTTGCCGTTGCCGTCCCGCATAAATTCAATGTGATGGTTGTGATACATCATTAAGGCACCGTTGGCGGCTATAGCTTTTGCCGGCGCGAGAAAATCCGCCACAAAATGATCATAGGTTCCCGACTGTTCCAGCGGTCCGGGCATACAACCGATGCCGATATATTTGCAGCCAAACTGTTTGTGCGCCGCCACGGTTTGTTCCGGTTCTTTTTTGATTTTGTCCAGATTGTAGTGAGTCAGGACACAGCGCAGACCGGTTTCCTTGAGCTGCCTTGCGAGCCATTCCGGTTCATAGGCACAGGTGCCGGACACCTGTACGGTCCGATAGCCGATGTCAGCGATTTTTTTGAGTGTTTCGGCAAAATTCTCCGGGGTCTTGCAAAAATCACGTACGGTATAAAGTTGAGCGCCGATTTCCATAGCAAAAATTCCTCCTTGTTTATCCGATTAAATTCCGTAGTGCGACGACTGCCGCGCGGAAAGCTTCTTGCCCTGATGAATAACGGTAATGATCGATCTTTGTAGTATCTCCCGGCTGTTCTAACTGTGCGAAGCCGTCAAATACCGTTAAATGCGGCTCTAAGGTTAAGGTGCGACCGCCGATTGCCTTGTACCGCTTTAGTAACTCCGGAATATGTCCGATGCCGCAGCCTGCCGGAACAACATATCCGTCCGGCATTGCATCTTTGATATGCAGGTATTCAATGTAGGGTTCCAGCAAATCCCATCCCGATAAAATTTCCTGTCCACATTGAATAAAGTTTGCCGGATCAAATACGGCTTTCAGTTCGGGCAGTGCTTTGTGAAGTTCAGCACAGCGTTCTGCCGTGTCGCCGTAGATGCCTTTTTCGTTTTCGTGGCAAAGGAGGATATCAGAGCCTTTTGCCTTTTCCAGAAATTGAGCTAACCGTTCTAAGACGGCATCTCTCAATGCCTCCGAAAGGGGAGTGTTTTGGTGGTAAAAGCTGAAAAGCCGGATGTGTTTTGCACCTAACGTATCGGCGACCTCCAATGTGTGGCAGAATTTGTCTAAATGAGGTGCAAAATCATCGGTAATATCAATTTTTCCGAGCGGAGAGCCAATCGACCATACGGATTTTCCGGCGTCCTCCAATCTTTTTCGAATTTCTTTTGCCTGTGCAATGCTCAAATCGGAAACATTTGTACCATCAGTATTCCGGACTTCCAATAACGGAATCTCGTTTTCCTGCATTGCATTGATCTGACCGATGAGGGAACCGTCCGCTTCATCTGCGAAAGCTGCTAATTGAAACATAATCTTTTTCCTTTCTGTTATCTCTGTACACGGCCTGAGCCGTCTCCGCCTGCGAGTGCGGCAACCTCTGCAACCGATACTGCGTTGAAGTCACCCTCGATGGAATGCTTCAAGCAGGAAGCGGCTACTGCGAATTCCAATGCTTTCTGGCAGTCATAGCCCTCGGTCAATCCGTAGATCAATCCGCCGCCGAAGCTGTCTCCGCCGCCGACACGGTCTACGATCTGCATGGTATATTTTTTGGAGACATAGAGTTGTTTTCCGTCATAAAGCAGTGCTGACCAGTGATTGCAGGAGGCCGAAACCGATTCCCGCAGGGTAATAGCCACTTTTTTCACGCCGAATCGGTCCATGAGCTGTTCTGCAACCGAACGGTAACCGTCCAGATTGATTTCGCCCTTGGTGATATCGGTTGCCGCTGCATGGATACCGAACACATCGGCAGCGTCTTCCTCATTGGCAATTAATACGTCCACATAGGGCATTAAGCCGCCCATGACCTGTCCTGCTTTTTCCTTGCTCCAAAGCTTTTTGCGGTAGTTTAAATCGCAGGAAACCGGAATTCCTTTTTTCTTGGCGGTTTGGCATGCAACGAGCGTCGCCGCTGCCATGCTGTCGCTTAGCGCCGGCGTAATGCCGGTGAAATGGAACCATTCGGCGTCTTCCAGGATGTCATCCCAGTCAAAGTCCGCCGCGCCCAGCTTGGAAATCACCGAATCGGCGCGGTCGTAAATCACCTTGGACGGCCGCTGAGAAGCGCCTTTTTCACAGAAGTATATCCCCATTCTGCCGGGTTTTGTAACAATTTTGGAGATGTCTACACTCCAGCGACGCAGTTCCCCTTTGCAAGCGGCGCCGATGTCGTTGTCCGGCAGGCCGGTGACGAACCGTGCTTCTTTGCCGTAGTTGGCAAGAGAGACCGCTACGTTGGCCTCACCGCCGCCGAAAGTCATTTCTAAGTGTTTGGTCTGGCTCATTCGCAGGTATCCGGTGGGTGCCAGACGCATCATAATTTCTCCAAAAGTAACGATCATGAGATATCTGTCCTTTCTTAGTAGTTTATCCGCGCGCTTTTCGGATTTCTTCCATAAACGCCGCAGCATTGGCTTTGACATCGCCTTTCATTAGGCTGCTTCCTGCTCCGACCGCAACCGCGCCGGCACGAATCCAATCTCCTGCATTAGAGACACTCACGCCGCCGGTCGGCATGATTCTTGCATAAGGCAGCGGCCCGCGGATGTCTTTGATAAATGCCGGGCCGAACAAGTCACCCGGGAACAGCTTTAAGACGTCTACTCCGGCTTCCATGGCTTCAACTGCTTCCCGCACCGTCAGGATGCCGGCCATGTTGGCGATCCGGTACCGGTTGCATAGCTTTGTTGTTTCGGGATTGAAATGAGGCGCAACCACAAACTGCGCACCCGACAATATCGCGATCCTTGCGGTTTCGGGATCCAGTACCGTTCCTGCGCCAAGCAGAATCTGATCGCTGTATTGCATTGCCAAATCTTCGATGACACGGTGCGCAAACGGCACGGTAAAGGTCAGCTCAATGGCTTTGATCCCGCCCTCAATACAGCTTTCCACGATAGCGCGGGCTTTTTCCGCCGTTTCACCTCGGACGACGGCGACCATGCCGCTGTCCTCTATCATTTGTAAAACCTGTTCTTTTGATTTCATTGTCATACGCTCCTTTATACGCCGGAATACGCCGAGAATCCGCCGTCAACCGGTACAACGATTCCTGTTACAAAGCCGGAGGCTTTGCTGTCAGTCAGCCATAATAGGGTTCCGAGTAATTCTTCGGGTTCACCGAATCGCTTCATGGGAGTCGCGTTGAGAATTTTTTCGGTGCGTGCGGTGGGATTGCCCTGCTCGTCAAATAACAGCGCTTTGTTTTGGTTGGTAACAAAGAAGCCGGGCGCAATGGCGTTGACGCGAATGCCCGCTTCGGCAAAATGAACTGCCAGCCATTGGGTAAAGTTGGAAACCGCCGATTTTGCCGCGCTGTATGCCGGAATTTTGGTCAGCGGACGAAATGCGTTCATGGAGGAGATGTTGATGATGCAGCAGCCTTCTTCACCGAGCATATCTTTTGCGAAGATCTGGGTGGGGAGCAATGAACCCATCAAGTTCAGGCTGAACACAAAGTCAAATCCTTCTTTGTCAAGATTGAAAAAGGTCTTGCATTCTTCTTCGGCTTCGTCACCGGGCTGATAGGTTTCATGCGCGGTGGTGCATTTCGGATTGTTCCCGCCGGCGCCGTTGATCAGCACACGGCATTTTCCCAAGTCTTTTACGATGCGGTCGTGCGCATCTTGTAGGTTTACTTTGTCCAGCACGTTGACGTCGTAAGCCTTTGCGATGCCGCCGTCCCTGCGGATTTCCGTGGCAACGGCTTCGGCGGCTGCCGCGTTTAAGTCAAGCAAAGCGACCGGAGCGCCGGTTTTCGCCATCGCTTTTGCAAATGCGGAACAGAGCACGCCGCCTGCTCCGGTGATTACCACTGTTTGATTCATGGATAGATCATTCCTTTCCCTTATTCTTTTTGAGAAATAGCGTCTTTTTCTACCG
>JAQXIB010000187.1 GCA_029007575.1 Clostridiales bacterium
CGGAGCGGCAGGACAAATTCTCGCGGTAGATGAAGCAGTCAAAGGAACCAACACATCGGTGCTATCCATTGATTTGCCCCGTGATACAAAAGGATGGGGCGGTCACGGTAACTTCATTATACTCGGTGCCAAAAACGTTTCGGACGCCAAACGTGCTGTCGAATCGGCATTGGAACATATCAAACAATATGCCGGTGAAGTTCACATTAACGATGCCGGACATCTGGAATTTGCTTATTCCGCCAGTGCCGGAGAAGCCATCCACAAAGCTTTTTCGGTTCCGATCGGGCAACCCTTTGGCTTTATGGCAGGTTCCCCTGCCGCTATCGGGCTGGTGATGGCAGATCGCGCAGTGAAAGCCTTTGATATCAAAATCCTGCAATATCTGACTCCCTCCAAAGGCACCAGCCATTCCAACGAAGTCATTATCGCGTTTACCGGCGACACGTCCGCTGCCAAAGATGCCGTTTTGTTAGGGAAACGGATCGGCATGCAGTTATTGACGGCAATGGATAAGCCACCGATTTCGCTTGGCACTCCATATATTTTAGAAGCATAACAGGTAAATATTTTTCATTTCAGATAATCCCCCCGGCGAAAGCCGGGGGGATTATCTCTAACGTACAACATAATTTTCAATCAAATATAGCAAAAGTTTCGTCATACAGCGATCCAGGTTACCGCTGTGAAACAATCGGTTTTCCATCCGAATCAAGCAACGGAGTCAAACCGCCCGCATATCCGGACTGTATCCACAGATAATGGACTCCAGTTTTCCTGTCAACCGGAATAGTCTCTTACCCTATACCGTTTAAGGGTTTTCCCTCTTTGACAATCACTTCAAATCTTGCGTCTTTATTTGCCATAGTTTCATGCCTCCACTGTAGAAACATAAAACCGTTTTCTTCAAGCACAAACGGTCATCTCAATGCTTATTTTCCGTTTTTAATCAGTTTGTTTTCACTGTTCTGAATCAGATGAAACAGTGAGGATGCCATTTGAGGATAATCGTCGGAAATGCTGTCGGTCGTCATATATAAATCATCGGTATTCTTTAAGGTATCTGCTCCTTTGACGTTTTCGCCTGATACGATGACCGCCGCATTTGCTTCATTGAGCGTCATTTGCGCAGCAGCTTGGGCATTAGCCACCGATTTCGGCAACGTAAAAAGTGATTGCTGATTTTTGGGATTGGCATTATAAACAATGCGGAACATTCTGTATACAGACAGCATCAAAAAAGAAGAAATTTCAGCAGTTAACGCCTTATTTTTTGCCTTTTGCAGCAGATCAAACAATATATGCAAAGAATTTGTAATTAGCTTTTTATTTAAGACCGGTAAAACACTTCCCCGATACATATTATCTTTGATATTATCGTCCTCATCCGGAATATCCTCTACCGAAAGTGTTGCACCGGTGCGCTCCGGCGACCTACCCAATAAGTAATCACAGGACACACCGTAAAAATCAGCTGCTCGGATAACAAAATCAAGTCCGCATTCACGAATACCTTTCTCATAATGCGATAATAACGCCTGCGAGATGTTCAATTCAGCCGCCGCAAGCTTTTGACTGATGCCTTTTTCTTTCCTTAATAAGGTCAATATTCTTGAAAAATCGGTATTCATAGCATGTCCTCCAAAACAGTTAACGTACAGTAAATTATATCCGATTTCATACCGTTTGTAAAGCATATTTTACAGAAAAAATTTTATAAAAAATTTGTTCAATTTTATTTCAACTTTATTTTAATTTTATTCCGAAAAACTTTTAATAAAAAATATTCCGAATGAATTGCAAAATAGCGTAAAACATATTATAATAGTAATTTAGAATACTCTGATTTTTATGGTTAGGATGTGTTTTTATCAAGACTTATAAAATACATTTGATTCGACATGGTATCACACAGGGAAATTTAGAGGGCAGGTATGTCGGGATTACCGACTACCCGCTTTGCAGAGACGGAATTGAAGAACTGGATGAATTGCGGCACGAATACGAATATCCGAAAGTGCAAAAAGTCTATACCAGCCCGCTGTTAAGATGCAAGCAGACTGCGGACATCCTGTTTCCCGACATACTGACCGAATCGGTTGATGATATCAAAGAATATAACTTCGGCGCTTTTGAAGACAAGACCATGTTGGAGTTGCAAAACGATCCGGATTTTCAAAAATGGCTGGCAGGCGGCATGGTAGAAACTCCGGTCGGCGGCGAGGATAAACAAGAATTTTATCTGCGCCTCAAACGCGGATTTGAATCCATTCTGTCAGATATGATGCAGCAAAAAATTTATGATGCTGCTGTTATCACCCATGGCGGTGTCATCATGGGATTACTTTCTATGTTCGGTTATCCCAGACGCAAGCCTCTGGACTGGCGGGTAGGAAACGGGAAAGGCTACACTGCATTGATTACCCCGCAAATCTGGACGGGAGGACAGGTATTCGAAGTATTTGATCCGCTCCCGTACGGCTGTGCCGACGTTGCCTCCTTAACCGGCTACAATATTGTCGAAATTGATAATCAGGAATAGATCGGAACATATTTGGCCATATTGATAGTTGAATAAACTATTAAAAGAACAGGATTTGCGTAAAATATGGATATAAGAAAATTGATAAAGAAGGACGCATGGCTTGCCATGCGCAACAATTGGGGAAAGGCTTTTGCTATCGTTCTGATCTCTTTTTCCTTCCTGATTTTTACGGCGCTGATTGAAAAATTGCTGAGCTATATATTGGAAGTCCCTTATTTTATTGATTCTGCCCATACTCCCGGCCTTTATTTGGATGATATTCTAAATTTAGCTCCGATAAGCGTTGCTGTACTCCTTATCGCTTTGTTGATACGGCTGTTTCTGTATTCTCCGATATCACTCGGCAATAAACAATGGTATTTAGGACTGGCAGGCAGCAATCCGTTTCCTGTATCATCTGTTTTCAAATATTTTGCCGGCTTTCCAAATTTTTTCAGAGCATTTTGCTTTCATCTTAATCTACTGATCAGAAAATCTTTATTCTGGTTATTGATTACCGCCCCGGCAATCATAGTATTGATATTAATGTGTCTGCTGAAGTTTTTTGTGACCGCACAAGAGCTTTTCCTGATGCAACTGGCTTTCGGAGTTATTTTTGTCTGTTTATTTCTTCTTTGTCAACTACTGGCGATTTGTTTTCTGCAACGATATTTTTTAGCAGAATATATCTTTGTATTGTATCAATGCAAAATCAAAGATGCAATTAAAATGTCCGTTTTGATCATGAAAGGGCATAAATCGGAAATTTTTTCGGTGATCCTTTCTTTTCTCCCGTATTATATCGTGAACATGCTGTGGCTACCGGCTTTTATCACTCTGCCCCACATGAATACGGTATATGCCATCTATGCGAAATACTTTATCGAACGTTTTGAGCAGCAGAAAAGCGACACTGCTTCGGGAGCATCCGAAAACAGCAACGATGCTCCGGACGACAATACCAAGCCGCTTTCTAATATCAAAGCTATCAGGTTTCCGTCAGCATAAAAGTAACGCACACAATAATCCTGATTTTGAATCGTATCACAGAAAGGACGTATTTCCCTTGCATACTATAAAAGACGCAAAAAAAGTTGTAATTAAAGTCGGCACCTCTACCCTTGCCCACAAAACCGGCATGCTGAACATTCGCCGAATCGAAAATCTTGTTAAAGTACTTGCCGACCTGCAAAACGCAGGCAGACAAATCATATTGGTTTCCTCCGGTGCCATCGGCGTCGGGAGCGGAAAACTGGGCTTGAAAGAACGTCCGCAGGACACCCCTACCAAACAGGCATGCGCTTCAATCGGGCAATGCGAGCTGATGTATGTATATGACAAGCTATTCTCTCAATACAATCATTGCGTTTCGCAAATTTTACTCACCAGAGATATTATTGAAAATGAAAAGCGCACCTCCAATGTAATAAACACCATGAATCGATTGATTTCTTTGAATGTCATTCCGATTGTTAATGAAAATGACAGCGTGTCGGTGGAAGAAATTGAATTCGGGGACAATGACACTTTGTCTGCCATCGTCAGCAAGCTTGCCGACGCGGAGGCTTTGGTCATTCTTACCGATATTGACGGACTTTATGACAAAGATCCGCGTACACACTCAGATGCTTCCTTGATTCCGGTTGTGGAAACAATCGATGAAAGGATCGAATCATTGGCGGAAGGAAAAGGCTCCACGCTGGGAACAGGCGGTATGATCACCAAGATTCAAGCCGCCCGTATCGCAACGCAGGCAAACATTCCGGTACATATTATAAACGGATCGGATCCTGCTTTGTTATATGACCTTTTTGACGGCAAACAGGTGGGCACGGTCTTTCCGGCTTAACCGGCAGTTCGGTACACTTCAAAAAAGGAAAGGTGGGAAATCGGCATAAAGTAAATGTCATCTTATCGCTTTATGCCTCACTATAATGGATTACATATTATCTCTCGGTCAGAAAGCAAAAAAAATCAAGCGGGAAATCGCCACTGCGTCCGCTAATCGTAAAAACGCGGCACTGCAAGCGATCGCTGACGCATTGACAGAAAATACCGATCAAATCATCGCTGCAAACCGGATTGATCTGAATAACGCGGTTACCAACGGCATGTCAACGGCAATGCAGGATCGACTGCGTTTGGATGAGAAACGAATCATGTCTATAGCTTCCGGTGTGATGGAAATTGTGGATTTGGACGATCCCGTCGGCAGGATCGACTGCGGATTTCTGCGTCCGAACGGCCTGCGCATCTGCAAAACAAGAGTGCCGCTCGGCGTTATCGGAATTATCTTCGAATCCCGCCCCAATGTAACGGTAGACGCAGCAGCCCTCTGTTTAAAAGCCGGCAATGCCGTCATTCTGCGCGGCGGAAAAGAAGCGTTTCATTCCAATCAATGTCTGACTCAAATTATGCGGGAAGCAATTGCGAAAACCGGATTATCTTCCGATATCATTCAACTGGTGGAGGACACCTCGCGGGAATCGGCTAACGCAATGATGAAGCTCAACGGGTACCTCGATGTGCTCATTCCGCGTGGTGGTCAGGGACTCATTCAGGCGGTAGTGAGAAACGCCACGGTACCGGTCATTGAAACAGGAGTTGGAAATTGCCACATTTATGTGGACGAATTTGCCGATATGGAGATGGCTGTGCGAATCGTATTTAACGCCAAAACCAGTCGTCCGTCGGTATGCAACGCGGCGGAAAGCGTGTTGGTGCATAAAAATATTGCCGAAAAATTTCTGCCTCTGATGAAAGCAAAACTGGATGAAAAAAATGTCACATTATATGGATGCGACAAAACCGCAGCATTGCTCGGAGATTCTATTTTACCGGCTGACGATCAACTTTACGGTACCGAGTTTTTGGATTACATGATGACAGTAAAAGTTGTAGACAGCATGGAAGAAGCCATTTCTCACATCGAACGTTTCGGAACACAACATTCTGAAGCGATCATCACCAACAATCTGCAAAACGCCGAATACTTTACCGCAAATGTAGACGCAGCCGCGGTTTATGTGAACGCCTCCACCCGTTTTACCGATGGCGGAGAATTTGGTTTTGGGGCAGAAATTGGCATTTCCACCCAAAAATTACATGCAAGAGGTCCTATGGGGTTAAATGAACTGACTACGATCAAATATATTGTCAACGGCAACGGACAAGTCAGAGAATAATCTGCGGTATATGAATGCCGTTCGAGCCAATCAAATTTTTAATTTGTTCCGCAGACATGATATTTTTTAGTATCAAAGAAAGGGATGAGCAAGTATTATGAGCGAAAATGCCAATAATGTCATGGAAACCTCAAATCAGAAATCCACACGAAAGAAAAAACCGGCTCGGGTATCCCGCCGCGTTGCAGTTTTCGGTACGGTTGTGCTGATTTTTGCAATCATCGGCGTGGTAGCGACTGCAATCGGAATCACCAAAGTCACAACTGACATTATAGAAAACAAAAGCCAAAAGGAAATGTTTAAGCGCACTGTTTTTCCATTGGTGATCCTGGATCCGCCGGCATTTGATTCGATCGACAAATTAGATTCCCGCACCATTTTATCCGCCGGTATTTGGGATTTTATTATGTTTGAAGACAAATCCAAATATGTGAAAGATGACTTGGGAAATATGACCGTTCCCGATGTTGATATTGAAGCGCATATTACAAAAGTATTCGGAAAATCCGCCGTCATCGAGCATCAGGAGCTCACCGATTCCGAAATGCAGATCTTATACGATCCGGAGGGAAAAGTATACATGATTCCTTCTGCGGCAAGTATGATGTCCTATGTCCCCCGTGTCGACAAAGTTTCCCGCAAAGGCGACGAATACACTGTAACAGTCGGTTATGTCCCCTCCGGTCCGGTTTGGGAAGGGGACATTAACGGTCAAAAATACGAGCCTGAGGCAGATAAATTCTTGAACTACATCTTAAAGAAAAGCGGAAAAGACAATTATATTATTATCGCCGTCAAAGAAATTCCCCTTGATGACAGCTCCAGTCATGATGCTGAATCAGAGGATACTTCTCCCGATGTTTCGGATGCTTCGGCTTTACCTGAGGCTTCTGAAACCACTTCCGCTGCTTCAACGGCTTCGGAAACTTCTTCCGATATTTCTTCTAAATAATGCCGAACGCCCTGACTGCAAGGATTTTCTCTTGTACAGGGCGTTTGTTTCTATCCAAACAGAAAGGACGCAGAACGTGGAACACGAATTTCCTTATTCCGACAATTACAAACGTTATCACACGTTAAATTACTATTTTAGGCAAAAATTTCACTCAAAGGTTTTTAAGGTATCCTTGAATGCCGGATTTACCTGTCCCAATCGAGACGGTACCAAAGGGTTCGGCGGATGTACCTATTGCTCAGCCGAAGGCAGCGGTGAATTTGCAGGAAACCCTGCTGACGATATCATCTGCCAATTCAACGCGGTACGGGATATGCTGTTGAAAAAATGGCCGGACGCCTGTTATATTCCCTATTTCCAAGCGTTTACCAACACCTATGCGCCTGTTTCCGTGCTGAAAGAGCGCTTTGAGCCGGTACTGCGCCAGGAAAAGGTGGTCGGATTGAGTCTTGCCACACGTGCCGATTGTCTGGAAGAGGAGGTTGTAAACTACCTTTCAGAATTAAATCAACGAACCTGTTTAACCGTAGAACTGGGGCTGCAGACGATTCACGATGTTACCGCCGAAAAAATCAATCGTCAACACAGCTATGCGGAATTTTTGGACGGCTTTGAACGTCTGAAATCACGGAACATTCCGGTATGTATTCACATCATCAATGGGCTGCCGGGTGAAAACAGAGAAATGATGCTGCAAACCGCCGAAGAAGTAGGCAGATTGCATCCGCACAGCGTCAAAATTCATCTTCTGCACATTTTAGAAGGTACGCCGATCGCTGAGGATTACAAACAGGGACAGTTCGATGTTCTTTCTCTTCCCGAATATGTATCTATCGTCTGCGACCAATTGGAATTGCTTCCGGCTGATACAGTAATTCAGCGAATTACCGGTGACGGTGATCGAAAGAAGCTAATTGCTCCGCTTTGGAGTCTGAAAAAGCTGGTGGTCATGAATGAAATTGATAAAGAACTGAAACGTCGCAATTCCTTTCAGGGAAAATATGTAAAATAATAATATCTGCCGAACAGCTTTTTCACTTGTTCGGCAGATATTGTCATTTATTGTTATTTATTGTTATTTTGCCGCAAAAATCCGTTAATTCCCGAAAAGGTCACAATGCTCACTGTTTTAGACAGTTCTTCAATAGATTGTGTCCTGTCAGAATTAAACCAGTTTTGATAAACGGACAACATTCCGGAAACCATATAATTGACCACAATATTCAACTGATATTCATCGAGATCTGTCTGATTCAAAAACGATATTTTCATCTTATCCTTTAACGAAACGTAAAGCTTTTGCATCAGATTGACATTATGATCCATTTTCATCAGCCGGCTGTAAAAATCAAAATCCCGATTGATTACACCGGTTAATTTCTCAAAAATCCCATATGGATTCTTCATTTCCTGCTTGAAATCAATGTTGCTCAGCACTTCATCGAACGCCGATACCAGCTCGTTTTCGATTTCGTTTACAATATCATAGACACTACTATAATAATTGTAAAAGGTTTTTCGATTCACATCAGCTGTTTCTGCGATATCCTTGACCGTGATTGCCGAAATATCTTTTTCCGACAGCAACTCCGCAAAAGCGTTCTTAATTGCTTTTTTGGTCCTTGCAACCCGACGATCCGGCTTGTGCGCTGTATTTTCCACAGGCTAACCCTCTTTCAAAACGCAACAGGTGTGGCATTTTACTCATTTTGCACACAAAATGTCCATTGACGTTATTCTACTACTGTATTATAATATACACATGTGGTAAAAGTCAAGTGGAAACATTTCTATCATCAAATGAATTTTAAATCAACGATCAGACACTATGGAAAAGGGGAAAGATTGGTATCTGCTCATTGAAATATGTTTGAAAGGAAATCCACATAAAAATGAAAACGCTTATTTTATCTTGTCACACCGGCGAAGGCCACAACAGCGCGGCTGATGCCATTTACGAAGAATTGCTGAGCCGGGGTGAAGATTGCAAAGTAGTGGACGCCTTAATTTTCAGCGGAAAAAAGCCGAATGAAATTGTCACTTCTTCCTACAATTCTTTGATCGTAAAAGCCCCTAATGTATTCGGATGGATATATAAAGCCGGTGATTTATACCGTTCCACCAAGCTGACCTCTCCGGTTTATTATGCCAATACGCTCTATGCGAAAAATCTCTTAGAATATATCGATGAAAATCAGTTTGATACCATTGTCTGCACCCATCTTTTCCCAATGGAAGCATTGACTTATTTAAAAAGAAAGCATGATTTGAAGATAAAATGTTACGGTGTTTTAACCGATTATACCTGTATCCCCTTTTTTGAGGAAACCGACTTGGACGGCTATTTTCTTCCTCATCAAGACCTAATACAAGAATGCGCGGAAAAGGGAATGAAAAAAGATCGGTTGGTTGCCACGGGAATTCCGGTACACAAAAAATTTGCCGAACATATCCAAAAATCCGAGGCAAGAAATCATTTGGTCATCCCGTCGAATAAAAAGATGTATCTGATTATGACAGGCGGAATGGGATGCGGAAATATCCTTGAATTATGCGACGGACTGTTGAAAAATCCGGACAAAAATATTATCATTTATGTGTTATGCGGCAGAAATGACTCACTGAAAGAAAAGGTGGATCAGCTGCACCGGACTGATGAAAGAGTGCAGGCAGTCGTTTTCACCAAAGAAGTATATATTTATATGAAAGCGGCTGATATTCTGCTTTCAAAATCCGGCGGGATCTCCAGCACCGAAGCCGCAGTAAGCAATATTCCCTTGATCCATACCATGCCGATTCCCGGCTGCGAAACGAGAAATGCCGTATTTTTCTCAGAAAAAGGAATGTCTTTATATGCCAAAACAATGGACGAGTCTGTAGCATTTGCTGACTCATTAATCCAAAATCCGGATCAAGCAGAAAGGATGTGCGACATGCAAAAACAACAAATCAATCCGAATGCCGCAAAAGATATTGCCGCATATATTTTAAAACAATGAAATTGGCTCCTTGGCTTCTCTGGACTTCATTGATACTGGGAGGATACTTATGCGGCAGTATTCTTTTCAGCCTACATATTCCCAAATTGCTACGAGGCATCGATATCTGCCAGCTAAGCGACGATCATAACCCGGGAGCAGCAAACGTTTTTATTCATGCAGGATGGAAAATCGGGATGATTTGCTTATTATGTGACCTACTGAAAGGATTCTTACCGGTCTTTATTGCTGTTAAGACGGTGGATACCAATAGCCTCCTATTTTCCTTGGTGATGGTAGCTCCGGTTTTGGGGCATGCTACCGCACCGTTTGATAAGCAGTCGGGAGGCAAGTGCATTGCGGCGTCCTTCGGCGTGTTGACCGCACTTTTCCCGATTACTTGGATCATGCTGATCTTAGCAGGACTTTATATTCTGTTTTCTACTGTAATCAAAATTCGGCCAAATCGCGTCAGAAGCATCGTCACTTATGCTTTGTTTGCGATTGCGGCCGTCATCGTAACGATGTTTCATCATCTTTACGCAATCGGGTTGGGGTGTGTCTTTGTATCGGGCGTCGCGATCGTCAAACACACAAACAAGCCGGAACAATTGCCCCAACAAATGCCTGATAAGGTTGCTCAATCATAACATCTGTTTTTCTGCAGCAAAAAAGCGTTAGAGAACAATTGCTCTCTAACGCTTTTTCTTGATAAAAGAGAATTACTTCAATTCTACTTTTGCGCCTGCTTCTTCCAATTTTGCTTTCATTGCCTCAGCATCAGCTTTGGAAACAGCCTCTTTAATGGTCTTCGGTGCGCCGTCAACAATCTCTTTTGCTTCTTTCAAGCCGAGACCGGTAACTTCTTTCACCGCTTTGATAACGCCCATTTTGCTGTCGCCCACTTCAGCGAGAACAACATCAAATTCAGTTTTCTC
>JAQXIB010000188.1 GCA_029007575.1 Clostridiales bacterium
GCTCCCAAATCGTCTAAGATCAGCAAATCACAGGCGAGAATGGTTTCCAGACTGTCCCGGCTTTCCTCTTCCCTGCCGAAATGCTCCTTCTCGATGCTGCGGAACAAATCCTGCGCAGAGCCGTATATCACACTGTATCCCTTTTCCAGCACGCCACGTGCAATCGCCAGCGAAAGATGCGTTTTTCCCAGTCCGGTGTTGCCGATCATGAACAAGCTCTGCGATTTCGGATGGAATCCGGCGGCATATTTGGAGCAGAACTGCAACACCCGCTCCATCTGGCGGCGCGGTACGATTCCGTTTTCATCCGGGGTATCGGGGTAATAATCCAGCCGAAAGCTCTCAAAGGTAGACAGATTAAGCGGCGAAACGGCATTGAGCTGTTCGGCGCCTATCATTTTGGTAAGCTGAATCAGGCAACTGCATTTCTGATGATCCACATAGCCGGTATCCTTGCAGAGCGGGCAGGTATACTTGACTTCCAGGTAATCTCTGGGATATCCGTGCGCCGTCAGCAGCTCGCGAATCTTCGCCTGTGCGGCAAGATTGCTGTCCCGAAGCTGTTCCAGTGCCTGTGAAACATTTGCCGAGCGGCTTAAAACGATTTTGGACAGCCGGACGCTGGTCTGATTCAGTTCCGCTTTCAACGAAGCGATTTCGGGAACGTCAAGAGCGATTTGCTCCCAGCGATGCTGTGCCGCCACCCTCGCTTTCTGCCTGCGTTCCGCCAGAATGGCATATGCTCTGTCCTTCACATTTTCATTCAGTATCATATTCTACAACCGCAGCCTCCGTTGCTAATACTAAAATTCGGAAACCCTTTCGCTTTTCTATATCACAAAGATTGATTTCTTGATACGTATTTTATTATATAAAAAATCCGTCTTTTTTGCAAGGACAAAATGTTTGCATAAAAAGACGGACAAAAACGGAAACATTTTCATCCTTCCCGAATGAGAATCAGCATCCAAATAAATGCGTAGTCTGGCAAAAAAGCGGCATACTTTAAATGGTGTCACAATCGTAACAAAATCTTACAATTTAATAACATTGCCGCTTTATCTTTGCAAAACAAAGAAAGTGTGGTATACTGAAAAAAGCAAAAACTTGAAAGGAAAACGCATTATGTTCATTCGTCATTTTCGATACAAGCTGCCCGCTTTTCTGATTGCGTCCGCACTACTCCTGACGATACTTTCGGGATGCAATCCGATCGGGAACACTTCTTCCGCCCCGATGTCCTCCGACAATTCGAGCAGTGTAGGCCACGCGGATACCGCTTCGGATGATACCACATTCGACAGCTCGTCAGAAGCCGCAAGCAAAACGTCTTCCCTGCCCACCCATTCTTCCTCGTCCTCGAAAGCGCAGTCATACAGCGGAGGTACCGACGGCACAGTGGATTTATTCGCCGCAGGAGATAATATTTATCATGATTCGGTCATCAACTCGGGCAGAACCGCAAACGGGTTTGATTTTACACATTATTACGAATATTTGGCAAACGATATCAAAAACGCCGACATCGCCATGATCAACCAGGAATCCCCCCTCGGAGGCGAAGCGATCGGCATCGGCGGATATCCGAATTTTAATTCGCCGCAAGAGTTGGGAGACAATCTGGTTTCCTTGGGATTCGACGTCATCTCCCAGGCGAATAATCATATGTTGGACAAGGGTGCCAAAGGCATTACCAAAACAATTCAATTCTGGAAAAAATATCCGCAGATTGCCCTGATCGGCATCAACGAAAACCAAAGCGAACGCAATCGTACCAGAACCATAGAGCGCAACGGCGTCAAGATTGCATTTTTAGCCTACACCTACGGTACCAACGGGTACAAAGTCCCTTCCGGTCAGGATTATCTCATTAATATGATCGACCGCGCCGCCATCAAAAAAGACGTAGAACGTGCCAAAGGAGAGGCTGATGCCATCGTGGTTTCGATCCACTGGGGAGTGGAATATTCCACCACAACCTCCTCTACCCAAACCAGCTTGGCACAATACCTGGCGGATTTGGGTGTTGACTTGGTGATCGGGCATCACCCACACGTGATTCAAAGAGTCAACTGGGTAACCGGAAGCGGCGGCAACAAAACGTTAGTCTATTATTCGCTCGGCAACTTCCTGTCCTCGCAGGAAAAAGTACCGCGTATGCTGGGCGCCGTCGCAAATGTTCGATTTGTCAAAAAGAACGGGACGACCTCAATCACACAGGCAAAGATCACCCCTGTCGTTACCCACTTCGAATATGACGGCTCGCAAAAAGAAAATTATCAGAAAAAGGATTTTAAAATTTACAAATTATCTGAGTACACCGAAGCGCTCGCTTCTCATCACGGAATCAAGCATTATGACAATCCTTTTTCGGTCAGCACCTTGCAATCACTCGCCAAAAACGTACTCAAGGATTGGTACACCGACGAGAAACAGTAAGATACGGTGCACATAAATCTCCCTCAAATCGCTTTGCAGAAAGGATGCTTATCATGTCTCGTTTTTCTAATAAAATGGCTTCTGTTCTTATTTCAGCGGTGTTAGCAGCAACATTATCTGCCTGTTCCGCTGTTTCGGATCAAACCGACAGCACAACCGTTTCCCAAAACGCATTGTCTAATCTATCCGTTTCTTCGGATAATGCTGCTTCATCAGATACGGAGGCTTCCTCCCAAAACGCTTCTTCCGAAAAGACGTCTTCCGCAAGCAGTTCCTCCGCTGCCTCTGCAACGCCGGCTTCCGGAAGCGTATCCGATGATTGGAATTTGATCTTAGTCAACATCGATCATCCGCTGACCGAAGAATTAGACGACAATTTGATCGATCTGACCGTTGCCAAAGTTGCAAAAGGAAGAAAATTTGACAAGCGCGCCGCGCCGGATCTCTACAAAATGTTTGAGGCGGCAAAGGCTGCCGGCTATAACCTCTATTCCCGCTCGACCTACCGTACGTTTCAATTACAGCAAACCTATTACGATTCTCATGTCAACAAATATATGAAACAGGGCATGACACGCGCTCAGGCAGAACAGAAAACCGAAGAATACACCGCTCGTCCCAAAACAAGCGAGCATCACACCGGTCTTGCCATCGATATCACGACTGACGAATGGGAAAGCGCCGGTAAAGGACTGTTCACCTCTTTTGAGAACACCGACGCCTGCAAATGGTTAAAAGCCAATGCGCACAAATACGGGTTTATTCTTCGTTATCCGAAAGAAAAA
>JAQXIB010000189.1 GCA_029007575.1 Clostridiales bacterium
TGCAGCATCAAAGGCGTGCCCCGAATCACAAATATGTATGCTCTGGAAAGCCATGATAGCGGCTTAAATTTGCAACGTGATGCCAGCGTTAAAAGCATCCCGAGCGGCAGTGATGCCACGATAATGATCAGAAAGAGAGAAACGGTGACACCGGTAGATTTTAACAACAACGTAATTAACTTCCAATAATCCATATCTTTTATCATGCCTTTCAGGGTGATTAAAAACTTTTATGAAACGGATGCCGGTGGCGCGACAAAACGATCTGATGCAGAATGTACGCTAAGCCCAGGCGAATTTTGCGTCAAAACGCTTTTCTGTGTTAATCAGTAAAAGCGAATACGGTATAGTGATCCGTCAGCGCACAACCGCCATCCGGATATTGACAATGTTTTTCATTTCTTAGCCATTATACCATAAACCCCTTGCATAGCGCAAGGGGTTTATGGTATAATGAGTGCAAATGATCGTTGTCGTTTTTTGTCTGAATTTGTTGGTCTTTTTCTTGGTATGTCCTATCTCCCCTCTGAGTATTTTTTACAGCAAAGCCGACTGAAATCTTTTTTCTCAACAGAAAAACAGATTTTATTTTTCATGATCGTTTGTTAAAATAATAACAAGAAAGGCGAAAGGATTGATTTTATGACTATTTCGGTTTGCATAGGCAGTGCCTGCCATTTAAAAGGCTCTTACAAAATCATTTCCCAGCTAAAAGAAAAAATCACACAGCACCATTTAGAAAATGACGTCGCGGTCAATGCCTCATTTTGTTTGGGAGAATGTTCCACCGATGGTGTATCGGTCAAAATCGACGACAATGTTGTCACCGGTGTTACTCTGGAAAATTTTGAGCAATTTTTTGAAAGCAACATTTTAGCGGCAATAAAATAAACATCCGAACGAAAAATGGGCGGCAAAGCAAAGCCTGCCTCCTTTTTCGGAATCTCACCCCTCGGAAAGGAATATTGTAATCATGAGATTATTTGATACAAAAGTACAACTTTTAAAATACAAGGTGCTGCGCGGCGTGGCGAAGCGTGCTTGGGAAGATGATTTAGAGAGCAGCTATTATGAAATACCGCTTGAAATTGTACCCGGTAAAGAAGCTACCATGCGGTGCTGTATCTACAAAGAACGCGCCATCGTGTTAGAACGGATCAAGCTGGCCATGGGCGGCGACAAAAACAACCCCAACGTCATTGAGGTGCTCGACATCGCTTGTGATGAATGTCCGGTCAGCAGCTACACCGTAACCGATTCTTGCCGCGGATGTATCGCGCACCGCTGCGAAGAAGCCTGCAATTTCGGCGCCATTTCTTTTGATGCCAACCAGAAAGCATATATCGATTCCGACAAATGCAAAAAATGCGGAAAATGCTCTGCGGTATGTCCTTACAGCGCTATCACCACCCGCAACCGTCCCTGCGAGGTTGCCTGCAAAGTGAACGCCATCCACATGGGCGAGGACAAGCGCGCAGAAATCGACAACGATAAATGCATTTCCTGCGGTGCCTGCGTCTACCAATGTCCTTTTGGCGCGATCACCGACAAATCTTTTATTCTGAACGCCATCGACATCATCAAAAAAAGCAATCAAAACAAAAACTATAATGTTTACGCGGTCGTCGCACCGTCTATTTCCAGCCAGTTTAATTATGTCAAGCTGGGACAAGTGGTCTCTGCCATTAAACAGCTCGGTTTTCATCATGTCGTCGAGGCGGCGCTGGGCGCAGATATGGTCGCATACAAAGAAGCGGCTGAATTGGTGGAAAAAGGCTTTTTGACCAGTTCCTGCTGTCCGGCTTTCGTAAGCTATATCGAAAAATCCTTCCCGCAGCTGAAAGAGCATGTATCGCACAATCTTTCTCCGATGGCCGAGATCGCCCGCTTTATCAAAGAAACCGATCCGACCTCGAAAATTGTCTTTATCGGTCCCTGTACCGCTAAAAAGATGGAGTTCCAGAAAGAATCCGTTAAGCCGTATATCGACTGCGTCATTACCTTTGAAGAACTTCAGGCGTTGTTTGACAGCAAGGAAATCGATCTTGCTTCCCTGCCGGAAACCACTCTGAACAATGCTTCTTATTTCGGACGTATTTTCGCACGCAGCGGCGGCTTGGCAGACGCCGTAGCCCAAGCGTTGAAAGAACAAAATATCACCGAAGAACAATTTACGCTGAAGCCGGTAGCTTGTGACGGAATCGAGGCTTGCCGTGTTGCTCTGCTAAAAGCCTCTAAAAATCTACTGTCTGAAAACTTTGTCGAAGGCATGGCTTGTGTAGGCGGCTGTATCGGCGGCGCCGGCTGCTTAACTCACGGTCCGAAAGACAAAGGGGAAATCGACAAATACGGAAAATTGGCTCTGGAAAAGAGCATCCGAGACGCTATTTCGGTATATGACGTGAAAAAATAACCATCAATGTATTGCAAAAACACGACAGAATATGTTATGATAGAAATGGGAAATGATTTCCATCGCTCCAAGAGAGCAACGGAAACCAAAGAAAGGATTGATGCTCTTATGTCAAAAGGCAAATATGGAATTTACTTATGGTTTTACGCAGTAGTTGCGTTTATTCTGGCTTTTCTGGGACAAACGCTGCTTTGCGGCATTCTGCTTGGATTTGTAATCGTTGCGGAAAAGGATGAATGGCTCAGCAAACAGGTGATGCAGGCATTCTTCCTGTCTCTTGTCAGCTCAGTGGTAAGCGGTGTTTTCAGTCTGATCCATTATTCCACCCCGTCCATCAGTTCAGAGATTCTTTACGGCATTCATCGCATTTTCTACACCGGAATCAACGTGATTGAATCTTTAGTTTCTATTTTGGTTTTGGTTTTGGTCATTATCGCATTAACCAAAGTCACCAAAGGAAAAGATGCCGGTATTCCGTTGTTGAGCAAGCTGGCTGACAGAGCATTCAACGTCGTGGAGAAAAAAGTTTATCCGCCGCAGCAGTATCAACAACCGCAATACCAGCAGCCGCAATATCAACAGGCTCCCTATCAGCAACAACCTCAACAGCAACCTCCGCAATACCAGCAAAATGTTCCTCCGCAACAACAACCCCCGCAACAGTAAAAACATTAAAAGGTCCCGTCTTTCGGATATCACCGAAAGACGGGACCTTTTATGATCGATGCTTTTATTCTGTTTTACGGGCGATCAGGAACTTGGTCGATATTCCTTCCTCGGTAAACATTTTCTCATGCTCGGTCATGGGACTGTATCCGTCAAAATCAGCATGGTGCAAATCATTGGTAGCGTAAACAATGCGGAAACCTGATTCTTCAAAATATTGCTTGCTATCTGCAAACAGCATATCGCTGTCGGTTTTAAACCAAATTTCCCCCTCCGGTTTCAGATGCTCCCGATATACCGCAAGCTGTTTCGGATGAGTCAATCTCCTTTTACGGTGCTTCGCCTTCGGCCAGGGATTACAAAAATTGATATACATACGCTCAAAGCAATCCGCCTCCGAAAATATCAGCGGCAGCCGCTCAATATCATGTGCCGTCAGCCGGATATTGTCTACCGGACGCTGATGTTCTGCATACAGCTTTTTAATATTACGCTGTCCGACGCCCAGCATATCGCTGATCAAATCGATCGCCAAAAAGTTTGTCTTTTCATATGTTATCCCCATTTGTGCCGCAAAAGAGCCTTTGCCGCATCCGAGTTCC
>JAQXIB010000190.1 GCA_029007575.1 Clostridiales bacterium
GTATGGATATTTTACGTAACCGCGGTGTATATTTAGTACCGGGACAGTACAGCAACAGCGGCGGCATTGAAATACAGCCGCAGATGATTACCTTTAAAGCACTGCATATTATCGGTTCTTCTCAATATTCCGTATCCGATGTGCAATCGTATCTTGATTTTCTGTGCAATCATGTTGAACTGCACGAGATGATTCTCCAACTTAGCTCTCGCTACACTATCTCAGATGTCAACCTCGCGTTTGAGGATGCAAAATCAGGAAACAACATCAAAACCATGCTGGTATCGGAAGCATAAGGGCATTTTTATGAAAGGTATGGAAACATAATATGGACTTAATTATTTTCAGCGGACAAAGTAACATGCAGGGCCAAACAGAATGCTTACCATATGACAACAGCGCCGTAAATGATGCATTTGAATATCGATTTGCCGACAATACACTCATTCCCCTACGCCATCCGGTCGGAGAAAATCTGGATACCAACGGGCATCTGTTTCGTCCCGATTTCAATGATATTCCCGGCACGATAGAAAAAAGTGTATTACTAGGTGCATGGGAAAATCACGCCAATATGGTTCCGGAGTTTTGCAGAAGCTATATTGCCGTTACCGGAAAACAGGTAACGGCAGTACATGCCGCCAAAGGATCCACCACAATTGACTATTGGTTAAAGGGCAATCCCGGCTATTGTTTTCTTTATCAAAAATCCTTTGCTGCAATTCAAAAAGTGAATCCTGCGCATATCTTTTTTGTTTGGCTACAAGGTGAAAGCGATGCCATTGCAGGGACAGGAAAGGAATGCTATAAACAAAAGCTTTTGCAATTAAACAAAGATTTGCAAAAAGACCTTCATATTGAAAAATTCGGCATTATTTTGGTTGGGCGTTTTACCGGCGATGAGCGCGATGACTGCATTATTCATGCGCAAAAAGAAATCTGTGCGGAAAATAAGGATTTTTTGATGTTGACAACTGTTACGGAGCAATTGACGCAAATTCAAAAATTTATGAATCCGTTTGTAGGGGGACATTACAACTGCCAGGGACAGGAGATCATCGGTGCGTTTGCCGGTCACACTTTGGGAACATACCGCTTGGCTAAATAATAATCTTTAGGAATGAGCCCAACACCCTTAAGAGAAGGTAAAAACAGAAATCAAAAGCGATATGCGCGATAAAACGGATAAAAAGCGCATAGCAAAGCAGACTTCAGTCTTGAAAAGACGAAAGTTGTTGAAAAAATGTGAGGTTGTGGTGTTTAAGCAATGTGTTTTACGGATTTCAGACAATGGTAGTGAAAAGCGACAGCAAGCAAGGTAATGAGTGCAATAGAATTCAGATTTTGGGCAGCATTAAAGCTATGTACCCATAACCGTCCCTGACCGGTTGGCTTGAAACGTGAGTTGTAACTTTCAGCTTCGGTGCGAAGAACGTAGATTTTCTTGAAAGAAGCACAGTCACGGTCAATGGAAAGCCTATAATTATCAGAGAGAGTAACGTATTTAGTACAGCCTTTAAATTTCTTATCGCTATTCCAATTTCTGTGATTGCAAGGACAACAGCCGCTTTTTAAACGTTTGAAAGGACAGCATCTGGTATTATCGGACAATTTACCGTCTTTATGCATAGCAAGTACCACTGCATAAATATGGTGACTGATTGACACTTTCAGGGTTTCAACAACTTGTTGTTTGAAATCAGAAAATGAATTACAGGAATAGGATGTGACAGCGTATGGGGGCAGGAATGAGTATCATCATAAAAATCCTGATTATTACGGTATATTTACTGGATGCGATTGTATACTGTAATAGTACAGTCCCATATAACCGTTTAATGTAGGCAAAGATCAAAAGCTGTTTTACATACTATCATTGCAGTATTAAAAACAGGCATTCAGTTAGAGAGATTTCTCAAACTGGATGCCTGTTTTGCTTTATTCTGCAATAAATATAGAACAATTTCACATTGCCGTAGTCCGCCTCAATCAATCGTTTTGAATGATTCAAAAACGATTGATTGGAGGAAAAGAATATGGATGGCAATCATCCAAAAAGGCGAAAAGATAAAGATAATCCGTATACCATATATAGAACTGAAAACGGACAGTATGTATCTTTTAAAGATGGACAGGGAGGGCTTCA
>JAQXIB010000191.1 GCA_029007575.1 Clostridiales bacterium
CCTCACCGTGCCGTCTATTTCAACGTTGTCATATTGCAGCAGGACACCGCCCAAAACCGAACGATCGACCTTTGCCGTCAGTTCGATATTTTTTTTGGTGATTGCCGCGAGCTTATTCCGCAGCTTCTGCTGCAATGCAGGCGGCATCTCCACCGCAGTCACCGCGGTCACCGCCAGGATATTCTTTTTCTTGTTTAAAAGCGTCTTAAATTCCTCGGCAATGCCTTTCAGACAGGCAAATCTGCCGTTTTGCGCCAACACCTTTAAAAAGTTTGAAAGGCAGTCGTCTGTTTTACCGTCGAACACCTTGCCGATGAGATCGATCTTGTCGGCTTTGGAGACGGCGGGAGAGGATAACAAACGGACGAAATCACCGTTTTCGGACAAAATTTCCGAAACGGCGGCAAGTTCGCTGCCGATGACCTCCAGCTTGTCCAGTTCGACCGCAACCTCAAAGAGGGATTTGGCGTAAGTGGTTTCAACAATTCCAGCCATGCCTGATGATTCCTTTCCGGATTTTGTAGACGGCAAGCGGCGATATTACCGTTGTTCGCCGTCATAAAAACCTTATCCGTTATTGCCGGTCTGACAGTTGCAGATCGTCCATATTGTCAATAAAGGATTCGATCAACCGCCTGTGTTCGCTCGGGTCCAGTTCTTTTTCCACGACCTGGCCGGCAACCAAAAATGCCATATCCGAGATATCGTTTTTGATTTCGTTGATCGCTTGTTTCTTTTCGTTTTCAATTTGTTCTTCTGCTTTTTTTAAGATGCCGGCAGATTTCTGATGTGCCTCGGCAATAATTTCTTCTCCGCGAAGCTGTGCTTTCTTGGTTGCCGAGCGAACCAACTCGCCGGCTTCCTCTTTGGCGTTTTTCAGATGTTCTTCATATTCCGCCTGCATCGCCAGCGCAGAAGTTTTCGCTTCCTCGGCTGCCCGATAGGTTTCTTCCACCTCGGTTTGTCTGGCCGCAAGCATTTTCTTTACCGGCTGATAGAGAAAGTGCTTGATGATCAGAAACAGAATCAGCAGATTTCCCCAGGTGAAAAGCAACTGCCAGAAATCGATGCCGAAAAAGCCGGTGTATTCCCCGCCGGGAGAAAACAACGATCCGAAAAAGCCGGTAATGGATTCCCACATGATATAATCCTTCCTTTCGCTTTACCGTTCGCCGCCGTTTGGCGAATCCGCTTACAGCATATTGATGAGCGGGTTAACGAACAGGAGGATAATGGCAACAACCAAGCCGTAAATACCGGTGGATTCCGCGACCGCACAACCGACCAGCATGGTTTTCATGATGTCGCCCTGCGCTTCGGGCTGTCTGCCGACTGCTTCTGCCGCTTTGCCTGCCGCGAAGCCTTGTCCAATACCGGGGCCGATACCTGCGATCATTGCCAAACCTGCGCCGATAGCGGATGCTGCCAAAATAATTGCTCTTTCCATAGTAAAAACCTCCAAGTTTTCAATTGCATTGATAAGGGTGCTCTTGTGTTGCTTTTTATATTATCTTTTAATCCGATGCCGCGTTGGAGATGAAAACCATCGTCAGCATACAGAAGATAAACGCCTGTAAAACTGCAGTGAACAGATCAAAGTAGATCGACAAAAACGCCGGAAGTCCCAATTGAAAGATCGGGACACTGATATGGAACAGCGCCGTCGTCAGAGAGGCCAGCGCGCTGTAAATCAGGGTGTTGATGACGACGCCTGCCGCCACGTTGCCGAAGTGACGGAAGCTCATCGAGATCGGGGTAGCAACCTCGCTGATAATGTTCAGCGGGAGCATAAAGGGAAGCGGCTGTGCAAACCCCTTGAGGTAACCGCTCAATTTGTGAGCGCGGATGTTATTGTATTGGATCAAAACAAAGGTGAGGATCGACCATCCCAAAGTGGTGTTATAGTCGGCAGTGACCGGACGGACACCCAGCAGGCTGATCAGACTGCCGCAGAGTGAAAAGGTCATCAGCGCCAGGATAAAGGGCGCATAACCCATAAATTTCTTGCCCATGGTGCTTTCTACTAGGCTGTCGATCATCGTCACGATTTTTTCCGCCACGAGTTGGGTTTTGCTCGTCGGGATCTTGCTGAGCTTGCGGGTCAGTATTTTTGACAGGATAAATACCGCCAAGATAATGCACCACGATGCCACGATGGTGTCGGTAATGTTGATTCCGCCGAAAAGATTGATGCGGAACAGGACTTTTGGGCCTTCCAAAGGATCGCCCTCCTTGCAAAATATAATAGCCGTTTTTTAATCAGAAAAGGGCTTGTCCGACAGGACACCGAAGTCCTTTTCTTGGTTTCAAAACGGGATAAAATCAGCTTTTCTGCTTTTTGCCGCTGCCGGCGATGGTTTCAAAGATCGCCCATCCGAAAAAGGTGATTTTCGGCGCAAACAACGGCAGGATCACCCCGACCGGATTGAGATAGGACAGCTCAAAGGAGGCAATGATGACCACTGCCGCCAGTAACAACCGGACGATGTAATTTACGGTCATAAACCGTTTCGCGCGCAAAGGGGTTTTGGTACAGGCTTTTTGGCAAAGACTGCCCAACAGCATAAAGTTCGCCAAGGTAAACAGACTGCCGAACAACAACGAGATCGCCATAATGAACGGATTTACGCGAAAAAACAGTCCGCCGATGAAGATCAAAAGATCCATTCCCGCCAAGGTCATCGCGACTTTTTTCAGCTCTTTCAGAATAATTTCCATTTGGCACACGCCCCGCTTTCATTTCATAAGCCTGTATGCTATTTTTTCGGTTTCGTGTCTTTGAGAATCCCGCGGACAAAGCGGTAAAAGGTGACACCCATCGTGCCGAGACCGAGTCCCAATCCGACCAGCAATATCCAGTTTCCCAGTTGAAACCGCCGCTGCAGCCACCCTGCCGCCAACAGGCAAAGCAAGAGCGGGATTACCAGCGATAATCCGAGTTGGGTAAATTGAACTGCGATTTTGAGCAGCCGAAACCACTCTCCCCGTTTGTCCTGTTGTTTCACAGTAAACTCCTTTGCGATCCGCAATATTACAACTATTATAAACCGAAATTCGGAAAAAAGCCAGACCTTTTCATTAATATTATATGTGGAATTATGAATTTTGTGAACAAACAACAACAAGCCGCAATGTTCAGCAGGCTCAAATCAACTTTTGGATTTGTTCAACAAGCACTTTTGAAAAACAGCGGCGGTCAGAAAATACAAAAGAACGCCCGCCGCAAGGGTAATCGCGATGGTGAGGAAGTATTCCCAATCAACCGCTCCGGTATAATCGGAAGCATACTGCATCAGCGCCAGCGGGCTAAACCGATTGACCTGTATCATGGTCAGGAACACCGAAACAAAATAAATCACGATATAAACGATAATGGCGCTGATCCCGGCTTTTCCGGTCATACAGCCGACCGACAGCATCAGCGCAGCGGCAAATGCCATAAACAGCCCGAATGCCATCGCTGCCGGCAGGGCGTCTAACAGCGTTACATGGTCAGAGAACAAAAATCCGGAATAGATATAAACCAGACCGAAGCTTGCGAAAGCGCTGACAAACGCAACGGCAGGGTAAACGATAAATTTCGCCAGAATATAAACGGAGCGGGAAAACCCGTTGCAGATCGGGATGACGCAACTGTGATTTTTTTGATCTCCGCCTGCCGTGCGCATCATCGATAAAACCAGCGCCAACAGCCCCATATTCATAAAGTCGGCGGAAAAAGCCTGCAGTGCCATCGCCTGATTTGCCTGTATCTGACCGCTCAGCGCCTCCATACCCGGAATAGCGGACATCGATTCCATGATGAGCGGTGTGATCAATATGACAATCGGGTCGGCAATGATAAAGAACAGGATGGGCAGAAAAAACGCAAGCCAGCGTTTGGTGCCGAAATATTCCATCCATTCTTTCTTTAAACCGAATTTTAACTGCATCAGAAGCCGCCCCCTTGATGTGCCGCAGATTGCAAAGCGGATTGGCAAGCAGCACGATAGCATACCTGCATATAAATTTGCTCCAAAGAAGTCGTTTGCGATTCGAATCGAACCACCGTTTCAGGCTGTTCGGCAAGAAACCGGAACAGCCGGGGCGCGCTTTGCGCGATATCGCCCTTGAGCTGAACGTAAAAAGTTTTTTGATCAGAGCGGAAAGAAGCGACAAAATCCGTTTGCAGCAATTTTTCGCAAAGCGGCTGTGAAAAATCGGACAGTTCAAAGCTGACGGTGTCGCCTGCATATTTGTGATAAAGCTCAGGCAAGGTGCCGGATTCGGCAATCACGCCGTCGTTGAGAATGCCTACCCGGTCTGCCACTCGCTCCACATCGGTCAGAATGTGGGTGGAAAGCAGTACGGTTTTTTCCATCTGCTTTAAGGTTTCGATGATCTGCATGACTTCGGCGCGCCCTTGCGGGTCGAGCGCGGAGGTTGGTTCGTCCAGAATGACGATATTGTAATTGGCGTAAATTGCCGCGCCGATGCCAACCCGTTGCTTCATGCCGCGGGAGTATCCGCCGATTTTCCGATCGGCGCTGTCCCGCAGACCGATGATCTCGATCACCTCGTCGGTGCGCCGGTGAAAGTCACCGGAATAACGGCATGCCGCCGCGATGTAATCGAGATATTGGCGGCAGGTCATGTATTCGAACAAAGCGGGAGATTCGGGCAGATAACCGACCTTTACCCGTCCTGCCGTAGTGACTTCCTCGCCGTTGACCCGAACGCTGCCGGCATCTTTGGCAAGCAGTCCGGTAATAATATTCATGGTTGTGGACTTGCCGCAGCCGTTTTTGCCGATAAAGCCGAATACTTCTCCTTTTCCGACAAACAGATCGACGCCTTTCAGCACGGCAAAATTTTTATATTTTTTCTGTAGTCCTTGGATTTCGATCATTTCGCACCTGTCCTTTCCGGATTGACGACGTTAACCGGAGCGCCCTGCAGATAAGCGCGGAGATTCGACACAACGGTATCCAGCAGGCGCTGTCTGGTTTCGAGTGCCGCCCATGCGATATGGGGGGTGATCACGCAGTTTTTGGCGTGCAGCAGCGGATTGTCCACCGTCATCGGCTCCACATCGACCACGTCCAGCCCCGCGCCGCCGATCACGCCCTTGTTGAGCGCTTCCGCCAGATCGGGCTGATTGACGATCGGGCCTCTTGCCGTGTTGATCAGGATTGCGGAGGACTTCATTTTGCTGAGCGCTTCGGCGTTGATCATGCCTCGGGTTTCCTCGAAAAGCGGGCAGTGGAGCGATACGAAATCGCTTTGGGAAAGGAGCGAATCAAAGTCGGTATAGCGAATCTCCATCCCCGAAGGAAGCGGCCTTTCGGTGCGGGTATAAACCAGTATTTTCATGTCAAAAGCCGCGGCGATACGGGCAACCTGATGCCCGATACTGCCAAAGCCGATCAAGCCGATCGTCTTTCCTGCCAGTTCGGTCAGCTTGTCATAAAAGCAAAAGTCCTTGGAGGAAGTCCATTCTCCGTCTTGAACGCGGCTGTTGTGTTCTGCCACCCGATTGGTGAATTGGAGGATCAGCGCGAAGACATGCTGCGCGACTGCGTTGGTGGAATAATTGGGGATATTGGTGACGATAATTCCTTTTTCGGCAGCGCAGTGGATATCGACGACGTTGTAGCCGGTGGAGAACAGCCCGATATATTTCAGATTGGGACAAGCCTCGATAATGCTGCGGTCGATCAGCGTCTTGTTGGAAAAAGCGATTTCCGCGTCACCGATTCGCTCGGCGGTGAGCTGTGTCGGCGTCCTGTCATAGTAGGAAAGATTGCCGAATTCTTTCAATGCCTCAAAGGATAGGTCGCCGGGATTCAGCGTATGCCCATCCAGTATTACCATTTTCATAAAACATCACGTCTTTCCGGTTCTGCGTCCGCCGGATGCAGAACCTTCGTAAAACACGATTATCGAACGGAAACGACCGGCTGTATCTGTCTGCCGGTCGCTTGCTTTTTTGGGTAGAAATTAATCTTTGTCAGCGTCGGAGCTTTCTTCCGCCTGTGCATCGTCAGAGACTTCGGCGGTTTCTGTGTCCGCGCCGCCGTCAGTTGCTTCGATTTCGTCGTCGGTATTGTCTAAAGCTTCCGCATCATCGGAGGCAGCAGTGTCCACACCGGCAGTATCTGAAGCATCGGTTGTTTCGACGCCGTAAGCGTCCAGCTGGTCAAGCGTGCTTTGCATTGCGCTTTTCTTACCGGGATTGCGGAACAGAAAATAAATCACGAGAATAAAGAAAATCAGTTGGATGCCGCCCAAAATCAAGATCTGCCATTGTTGTTTGCAGACATAGGTCAGCAAGGTGAGCGGAATCCAGATAACAAACAAAAGTTGATAGATCTTTTTTTCCTTTAAATAAGAGTAGAGAAAATAGGCAGTGCCAAGGATCGCCAAAGCCAAGTGAATCCAGAATTGCCAGTTCAAAACGATCAACGCCTTTCTGTTGAAATAAAGAGATGAAGCAGATCTGATTCCATACGAAACCGTCTCCGCCGTACAAAGGATGATCCGCAGTTTGCGGATAAAGATTTACACCACTGATTATATCATTAACGTTTTCTAAAATCAACCAATTTTCGTCGAAAAAGCAGGTTTTGTTCTTTCTGACGAAAGGATCGGCTTTCTTTTTGGATGTTGTACCGTCAAAAAGCGGAAAAACGGCAGTGCCCAAGGGAATCGACGCGTTCCTCCATACTGTACAGAACCACTGCCGAAAACCGAACAAAATCGGAATATCTTCTGATTTTAAAGAGAACTACTTGCATTTTATGCAAATTCATGGCACAATAATACTGAAATGTGTTGGATCGAGAGTTCATGAAAAAGGAGAAACGATTTATGGCGCATCAACTTGTTATTGTGCTTGATTTCGGCGGACAGTATAATCAACTGATTGCACGGCGTGTCAGAGACTGTAATGTTTACTGCGAGGTGCTGTCATACAAGACACCGCTGGCAGAGATCAAAAAGAAAAATCCGGCGGGTATCATTTTTACCGGCGGCCCCAACAGTGTTTATTTGGAGGATTCTCCCACCATATCTAAGGAAATCTTTGAGTTGAATGTGCCGGTTTTGGGAATTTGCTACGGCACACAGTTGATCGCGCATTTATTGGGCGGCGAAGTGGCGACTGCTCCGACCAGTGAATACGGCAAGACCGAAACCTTTTACCGGAACGATTGCTTGCTGTTTGCCGAGCTGCCGGAAAAGGGCATTTCCTGGATGAGCCATACCGATTATATCGCGAAACTGCCGGAAGGCTTTACGGTCGCGGCACACACGGCGCACTGTCCGACCGCCGCTATGCAAAATCCGGAGCGGAAAATTTACGGGGTGCAGTTTCATCCCGAGGTGTTGCACAGTGAAAACGGAATTGCCATGCTGCATAATTTCCTGTACCGTGTCTGCGGCTGCACCGGAGATTGGACGATGAAGCAGTACGCGCAAACCGCCATTGCGCAGATCAGAGAAACGGTCGGAAATAAAAAGATTCTGCTCGGCTTGTCGGGCGGCGTAGATTCCTCGGTGGCGGCAGCGTTGCTGTCCAAAGCGGTGGGCAGCCAGCTCACCTGTATCTTTGTGGACCACGGATTGATGCGGAAAAATGAGGGCGATGAGGTCGTCGCCGCATTTAAAGATTGGGATATTAACTTTGTCAGAGTGAATGCGGAACAGCGCTTTTTGGACAAGCTCGCCGGCGTGAGCGAGCCGGAAGCAAAACGTAAAATCATCGGAGAAGAATTTATCCGGGTGTTTGAGGCAGAGGCGAAAAAGATCGGAACGGTGGATTATCTTGCACAAGGGACGATCTATCCCGATGTGATCGAGTCCGGAACCGGAGATGCGGCGGTAATCAAGAGCCATCATAATGTCGGCGGTTTGCCGGATTATGTGGATTTCAAAGAGATCATCGAGCCGTTGAGAATGTTGTTTAAGGATGAAGTACGGGCGCTCGGCACCGAACTCGGATTGCCGAATTATCTGGTATGGCGTCAGCCGTTCCCGGGCCCCGGCCTTGCGATTCGAGTGATCGGGGAGATCACCAAAGACAAATTGGAAACCTTGCGAGATGCGGACTATATTTTCCGCGAGGAAATAGCCAAAGCAGGTCTGGATCGGGATATTCACCAATATTTTGCGGTTCTGACCTCGATGAGATCGGTCGGCGTCATGGGAGATTTCCGCACATATGATTATACGTTAGCGCTGCGCGGTGTCACCACGACGGATTTTATGACGGCGGATTTTGCGCGGATCCCGTATGAAGTGCTGGAAAAAATCAGTTCCCGTATCGTCAACGAAGTGAAGAACATCAATCGCGTCGTCTACGACATCACCACTAAACCCCCGGCAACAATCGAGTGGGAATAACTAACAGTGGTTTGACCCTCAGGCAAAAAGTCCGATGTATCAAGGGTTTTTGAACGCAATAAGCCTTCAAAAAAGCTGAAAAACGGCGTTTTGATACCAAATTGATACCAACACCGGACTAATAGA